>JAAZYN010000204.1:3188-6680 GCA_014239625.1 Myxococcales bacterium
CGAGCGCTTGCCGGTCGCGGCTCATGTCGGGATACCGGGGCCCGCCGCCCTTGCACTGGCCGGCCTTCTTGCAGCGGTCGTACTCGCCCCAGGTCACCTCGTAGACGTCCATGTAGAAGGTAGACACGTCGACGGTGTCTTGTCCCAGGGCATCCGATGTAGGGGTCTTGATGCGATCGAACTGGTGGCACTTTCGGTTCGGGTCGCGTGTCACCCCGCGGATGAACGGGCCACCTGGAATGCAGGCCATGCCGGCGACCGGCTGGCTCAGGCACTCGGCGTGCCCCGCGGCGGGGGCGGGGCGGGACACAGGCGCCTCGGCGCGGGCGGGCGCAGCGGCGGTCAGCGCGGCCATGAGACAGGTCTTAAGGAGCCCCTTGGGGAGGGTCATCACAGGCCTTTGAGCTTTGGAATCAAGGCGTCCATCTTGGCCTTCTCCTTGGGCGCGATGTTTCGGTCGAAGCGGGCGAACGCCGCCAGCACTCGGGGCGCCAGGGTCTTCAGCGCGTGCTTGGACACGAACAGGCCCCACAGCCGGAGCGCCTTGGCGCCTGTTGTGGGTTTCTTGGCGTGCTTGGACCACATCTGGAGGGCATATGCGCCGGTCAACGGGCGTCCGATCTCCGCTTGCGCGCGAGCGTACCACCACCACGCGCCGCCGGCCCAGCTGGTCTCCGAGAACCTGGAGGCCAGCTCGCGCCAGACGTGACGCGCCGTCTCCGGGTCTCGTTTGACCCTGTGAGTATACCGCCCGAGGACAAAGAGCGCGTGGGCTGCTGCATCGGACCGGGGCGCGAGCCACGTCACCCTCTCGAGCAGAGCCTGGCCTCGAGCCGGTGCCCCGCGCTCCAGGAGGGCCTGACCGAGTTGCCGCAGGGCTGATGGATCGTGGGGGTGCTTGGTGTGCTGTCGTTGTAGGCTGACGAGCGAGATCTCACCGGTCTGAAGCTCCTCGAGACGCTTGGTGAAGTCCTCTTTGCCATCGAAGCCCATGATCCGGCCAGCTTCCGTCCCATCGGGCTTGAGCACCACCGTGGTGGGCAGCCCCAGGATGACGTATTTTTCGACGTAGCTGCGGTTTTTCACGTCGTCGAAGTCGACCTGCACCGCCAGCATCTGCCGGGTGAGTCTGGCCCCTTCCGAAGTGCTCAGCAGTTTTTTTTTGAGCACTTTGCACACCGAGCACCACTGAGCTGTGAAGTTCACCAACAATCTCTTGTCGGTCTCCTTCGCGCGGTCGATGGCGTCCGAAAGCTCTGTATCCATCCAGCTCACGCCAGGGGCGGCCGCCGCCGGTGCGGTGGCGATCGCCAGCACGAGCGCGCCGCTAGCGGCCCTTGACAACGCGGACGAAAAATTGTTCACGACGGTCCTCCAAGAGACTCGATCTCAATGGCTCGAGGCGGCATCTTAGACGACAACACCCGCTCCACAACCGAACGTAGAGTCGAATTTCTATGCTGATCACGGTCCCTCGCGCCCGAACGGTAATCAGTCTCTGTGCTTGCTTGTCGCTGCTCGCGGCATGTCCGGATGATCGTAAGGTCTTCGACAGCTGTCTCGGCAATGCACAGTGCGCCAGCGACTTCTGCTTCAGCGGGCAGTGCCTCGATCCGGACGGAGATATGGACAACGACGGCGTGCCCAACGTCATCGAGGCGCGCTTCGGGACGCGCGTCGACGAGGCCGACTCGGACGGGGACGGCCAGGCCGACGGCGAAGAGATGGGTGCCGCGTCGTTGGACGGCGTCGCGGTGCCCCCGGACACGGACGGTGACGAGAAGATCGACGCCATCGAGTCGGCGGTCGATGACGTCGACGGCGACTGTATCGTGGACCAGCAAGACGGGGACGACTCGGGCCAGGATGCGCTCGAGGCCTATTGCGGCGTGCAGACAGCTCATGGGGTGTGCGCCGCAGCGCTCGCGGCTGCCGACGTCTGGGTCGAATGCTCCGAGCGCGACTCGGGCCAGACCGTCCCGGACTGCGTGTATGGCGCGACCGTCGGCTACCAGGCTGGCGGCGAGACCACCTGCGACGGCGAGGACAACGACTGCGATGGGCTCGCAGACGACATCTCGGTGGACGGCGTCGCCGACCAGTGCTGTACGACGGACAGTGACTGCGCAGCGATGGACCAGCCGGCGACGTGTCTGGATCCTGCGGGGTGCGTCGGGGAGAAGACGGTCGGGCGTTGCGATCCGGTGGGGTCCTTTTGTGTCGCGGAGGTCTCGGCGGCGCCGGAGGCGTGCGACCAGCTCGAGTGCTCCGCGGCGAGCTGCAGCGACGGTGAGCTGCGGGCCGCGGGGGCATGTGACGCTGGCGTTTGCGCGGCGCCAGCTCCGGTCGCCTGCGATGACGCCGATCTGTGCACCGACGACAGCTGCGCTGCCGACGGTCTGAGCTGCGCGTTCGTCGCCCGCGACTGTGACGACTCCGACGCCTGCACCTCCGACAGCTGCGACCCGGCTGATGGCAGCTGCGTGCACGCCGACAACAGTTGCGACGACTCCAACGACTGCACCATCGACAGCTGCCAGGCCGCCACCGGGTGCGCCAACGTGGCGGTGAGCGACGACACCCCGTGCGCCGACGGCGATCTGTGCAACGGCGACGAGACCTGTCAGTCGGGGGCGTGCGCGGCGGGCACCGCGCCCGACTGCGACGACAGTGTCACGTGTACCGACGACAGCTGCGACTCAGTCCTGGGCTGCCAGAACATCACGCCAAGCTGCGACGACGGCATCGCGTGCACCCTCGATCAGTGCGACCCCATCAACGGCGGGTGCCAATTCGTTCCTCAACCGCTGGCGTGTGACGATGGCCTGGCCTGCACCGACGACAGCTGTGACAGCGTCTCGGGTTGCCAGCACGCCCCCAACAACGCCCTGTGTACGGACTACGCGGGCTGCACCGACTCGGCCATCTGTGACGCCGCCAGCGGGTGTCAGTACGCGCCGAACGCGGCGAACTGCAATGACGACGGCAACGACTGCACCTTCAACACCTGCGAGATATCGGGCTGTGTGGTCAACGACCACGACACCTCGCAAGCCTGCGACGATGGGGTGGCTTGCACCGAGACGGATCTCTGCGACGGCCTCGGGGCCTGCGGCGGCATCCCCGACAACACCCTGTGCACGGAATACGCGGACTGCACCGACTCGGCCACCTGTGACGCCGCCAGCGGATGTCAGTACGCGCCGAACGCGGCGAACTGCAATGACGACGGCAACGACTGCACCTTCAACACCTGCGAGATATCGGGCTGTGTGGTCAACGACCACGACACCTCGCAAGCCTGCGACGATGGGGTGGCTTGCACCGAGACGGATCTCTGCGACGGCCTCGGGGCCTGCGGCGGCATCCCCGACAACACCCTGTGCACGGAATACGCGGACTGCACCGACTCGGCCACCTGTGACGCCGCCAGCGGATGTCAGTACGCGCCGAACGCGGCGAACTGCAATGACGACGGCAACGACTGCACCT
>JAAZYN010000205.1 GCA_014239625.1 Myxococcales bacterium
ATCCGCGTTCAGGCGCCCGTCCTGTGACGCCCACAAGGCTAAGTGATCGGCATTGTGTCTAGCCCTGTCTAGCCCGGGCTAGACAGGTCTGCAGCTGGCGGACCCTGGTGGGCTGAGCGTGGCATCCACGCCCGCGGGAACCGACCGCCTGAATCGTCAACCGGAGCGACGTGTCGTCCGCACCTCCGAGCGCGCCGGGACACTGTCCTGTCCGATGCCCTGTCACGCACCTAGCCCGCGCCGCTGTTCGTCCGGCCGAGCCGCTTTACGGCGTGCTGAGGAAAAGACAGACGGCACCTCCGACAGAAGCCTTGCGTAGCAAAGACTAGAGAGAGGGAGCGTGTCGGAGGCACCGTCGAGTACCGACGGTGTACTGGGGCACCGATGATAAAAAGTAGATATGCACCGGTTCGATGCGGACCAGTGTTTGCTGAAAATTTCATTGCGACTGGCGCGCTGAAGCGCGGTACAACAGGCTCTCCGCGGCATCCGCCGGGGGCGCCTGGGACCCAAGCAGGCGACAAGACCTATCACCCTTGCCCTTTGACAGGCGTGACATCGATGAGAAGGTCTCTGCGCCAAGATCTCCCGTCGCGCGCCGAGTCGTTCGGCGAGCCGAATGATCTGAGTTCTTGGAGGAGTAAATGACCCCATTGAGGTTCCGCGAACGTATCAGCGGTAGGTTGTTCCGTGTGGCGATGAGGCTGCCGCGTTCTATGCAGAAGCTGCTGGCCGGCGGGACCATATCGGTCGATGGCGCGGCCCTCGAGCCGGAGGCGCAGCTGGCGCTGAGACTCATGGCGCTTCAACCCGAGCCCCCGGTCGGCTCGCTGTCAGTCGCCGAGGAGAGACGCCAGACGGCTCGCCTATCGGCGTCGGTCGCGGGACCTCCGACACCGATGGCGCGAGTGAGGGATTTGATGATCCAGGGCGCGGTCGACGCATTGCCCGCCCGACTCTATGCGCCAGAAGGAGCGGCCGCGACGTCTCCCTTGGTGATCTACTACCACGGCGGAGGCTGGGTGCTGTGCGATCTGAACACCCACGATGGCGTGTGCAGATTGTTGGCACAGCAAGCCTCGGTCCGGGTGCTGTCCGTGAACTATCGGCTGGCCCCAGAGCACCGACACCCGGCCGCGGTCGACGACGCGTACGCGACATTTCTTTCGGTGGTCACCGACGCCGTCAACCTCGGAGCAGATCCGGCCCGAATTGCGGTCGCGGGCGACAGCGCAGGAGGGCACCTGGCGGCGGTCGTGTGTCAGGACGCGGTGGCCGCTGGGGGACCTGTCCCCGCCTATCAGGTGCTCTTGTACCCAGCGACGGATCTCTCCAGCCGTTCGCCGTCATATGACCTGTTTCGCGATGGCTTCTTTCTGACCGCCGAGAAGATGGAGTGGTTCATCGATCACTACCTGCGCCGCCCCGAAGACGCATTCGATCCGCGGGCGTCGCCATTACGCGCCAAAGACCTCAGCGGTCTACCTCCGGCCTATGTCGCCACCGCCGGCTTCGACGTCCTCCGCGATGAGGGAGAAGCTTACGCCAGACGCATGGCTGACGCGGGCGTGGAGGTCAGCCTGCGGCGGTTCAGAGGGTTGGTGCACGGGTTCGCCAATACGGCGACTATCGGGCGTGCCGCCCGCGCGGCGATGGTCGAAGTGTCGCAGGCCATCGCCACAGCGCTCGGCACCCGGTGACGGTCGGTTGCGCTTGGGGCCCCGACGTCGCCATTCACGTCACACGCGAGCGCTCGGAGCGCCCTGCAAGGATGTGTGGTCTGGCCCCGTCGCCAGCGCCGGAGGCTCATGACGCCTCGAGGGAGAGCAGGGGCCCACACGGCGCGAGCCCGGAGGTTTCATGGCCACTCGGCTGTAGCCGGCGGGTCCGCCACCCTGGCACGCGCGGCCTGCCTACTACGGGCTGGACGGGTGTCGATTACAACGGCCGCAGCCGAGTGGCCCGTGCCACGCCCACCCAAAGCAGGCCTGCTGATGTCGCTCGAAGTGCCATCAAACATTCGGGCTATCGCGACCGCTGCGAGTCTTCCGAGTGGGAAGTCCGCTTACTTAAACTGCCAGCGGTTGGGTTCGTACCAAGGCGCGAGGGTGCAGGACTGGCGCGGGTCCGTTCAAACCCGAGCGACGCCGGCACGGGCTAAACAACCCAGGGTTATGCACGCGTAGTTTCCACTCGGGACACGAGTTAGAGCGACAGCGCGGGGATGGGCACCATGCCCTCGAAGGGCGCATCGAGGGCATTCGCGATGACGCTGTACACATCGCCGATGCGAATCGTCTCGGCCTCTGACGCGACGCCGGTGGTTCGGTCGAACCCATAGGTGTTCAGGGTGTCTGCGTTGACGCCGCCGTAGAGCCCTGGCTTGACCAGCGGGGAGATCACCACGCACCCGTTGTTGAGGTTGTGACCGGTGTTGACGATGCCCGCTTCCAGCGGCCCATCACCGTCCGGGTCAACGGTATGGAGCGGCGCGCCGGGGGTAGTCCGCACCTTGTCCCGCCCGAAGTCCGTCGCGATGTAGATGAGGCTGCGATCCCAGAGCGTACCGCCGCCAATCGTGTCGGTGCTCTTCAGCAGCTCGATCAGCTTGTCGACGAGATCGAGCATTCGGCTCCACATCACCGCCTGAGTCGCCACGTGGTTGTTGTGACTGTAGTCGAACACCAGCGGCGGCTGTTGGTCGATGATCCCGATCTGAGTCGCGAGGTTCGGGCCGAACACGGTGGCCGCGCTGAGCCCTTCTTTGGCGAGCAGATAGGCCATCAACACCTGCCCGACCTGCTGGTCCAGGAGCAGGTCCATCTGCTTGGTCGGATCTCCCGGCCACGCCGTGATCATGTCCCGGGCGGCCAGCGCCTCGGCGTTCTCCATCAACCCGTAGGCGTCGAAGTCCACGTCCAAGTCTCCGTTGCCAAACATGAACAGCTTGTTGAAGAGGTCCAGCTGTTCCAGCTCCATCGCCTTGAACTCTCGTTGAACCCGATAGTCCGTAAGCATCGGGGAACATTGAAAGGTCTGGTAGAACGTCGACGCGTCGTCGAGCTGGTTGCGGATGTCCCTCGCCCGCGCCAGGAGCTGCTTACCGCGCTGGGTCTCGGCGCCAGCCGCGGGTGGCAGGCCGGGAGCGGAGGAGCCGAGGGCGCCGACCATCCCTCGAACCCCGTCGGTCCCGAGCGAGAAATAGCTGGGCTGGGTCACGGTCTCGGGCCGCGCGTAGGAAGGCAGCGAGCTGTCGGTCCCAGGTGACACGAAGCCGCCACCCGCCATGTTTACGTAGGGCAACGCCAGGCTCTGACCATGGACCGCCGCGATATGCTCGGCGATGGTCCGGCCGCCGTTGATGCCCTGCCCGTTGAGCGCACGCTCCTGCGCTACGAAGTGGTTGACGCTGGTGTTCTCGAGGGCCATCACGGCCATGTTCTGCGCGTACTTTCCGACGAACGTGGACTGCGCGTAGGGGATCCCGGTAAAGCCGAGAAAGCTTCGGTATTCGGGGCCCGTGTCCAGGGCCCTGATCCCGGTCCCCGGGAACGACTTCACGAACGCGTCCGGATACACGATCAGCTGATCGGCGACGCTCTGGGACGATGGCTCGCTCTCGCGGACCGCCATGAAGCTGTCGACCATACTGCCGCCGCCGGTCGCGCAGAAGACAAACAGGAGCTTGTCAGCGGCGTTGGGGGACGCCGTCGCCGCTCGCGCGCGGCCCACGGGCATCCCCATCGCCGACATCGCGGCCAGGGTCGCGCCGCTGGCCTTCATGAATCGGCGCCTGCTCCAACCCTTCCGTCGTTGCTTGCGTGCCATTCGGGGTCCTCCTAGTGGAACAGGAATTCGGTGGTGGTGGCGACGGCGAAACACGCCATCTTCGCGAAATCGCGTGGGGTCACGGCGGTCCCGTCGACGGGTTCGGCGAGGGACGTGATCAGAGCCACCTCTTCGGAGCTCGGGTCGCGCGCCAACAAGCGCTGGTAGAGCTCTGTTATCATCGCGTCGATGCCCTTGGCCCCGGGGCTGATCGTGTCAGCGGCGAGGTCGATGGAGGCGAAGACGAGGGGCGCGGTCAATTCGAGGTCCCGATCGACCGCGGCGCCGCAGGACGCCACGGCGACCCGATCGACGGCCAGCGCCGTGGACGCCACCGGAGCGGGCAGGGGCCGGTACATCGTCGCGATGACCGGATCATTTCCACCGAGGGCGACCTGATGCAGGAAGTTGAAACAGATGCCCGGATAGCCCACCTCCGCGCAGGCTTCGATCGGGGTCAGCTCGAGGGCGCCGGTCAGATCCCGCTCCAGGGCCATGGTTCGCTTCCAACGAAGCGCCTCGCGGGCCGATATCTCGTAGTCGGGCGCCTCGGAGGCCTCCAGGCACGCGTTCATCAGCGGGGGCGGCACATCGGCCGAGGCGTCACCGCCGGTGTCGCCGACGCCGTCTCCGGGGCCGGCGTCGCCCGCGTCGCCCGGACCGCCCGCGTCGCCTGGACCGCCCGCGTCGCCCGCGTCGCCACCGCTATCCGAGGTGTCTCCCCCATCGCCGGGCGTGGTGTCGTCGCTGTCGTGAGCATCTGCATCACCGACCGGGACGTCCGCTGTCGGAGGGTCTTCGGCGACGGTCGCTGGGCACGCGGTCAACCCAACGATCAGCGGGAGAGCGAGCAGGCACGCGAGATACGATTGATTCATCAGGGTGCTCCGAAGGCATCGGTGTCGGCCAGCGCGTGAATCAGCTTCTCGACGTTGAAGTCGAGGGCGGGAAGGCTCTTCCACAGGTTGGTGAACTCTGCGTTGTCGGCGAGCCCCGGTTCGCGCCCGATGGCGTGGTCCCAGATCATCTTGGTGAGCATTAGCCGGAATTGATCAGACGCGGCCACTACCTGGGCCCATTCCCGGATGGTGCTGACCTCCACTCCGAAGACCACTCCGATCGGCGCGCTCTGCGGATCGTCCCAGAGCCCCAATGAGACGGGGCGCTGCTCGTTGTAGTCCGAGGTGGGACCGCCCCCGATCCCGTAGTGCGCCGCGAAGGGGTAGGCCAGCCGCTCCAACGTGGCGTGGCACTGGTAGCACTCCGGCTGGAGGATGCCCTTACCGTCCACGTCGAGAGCCTCATATGACGTGTTCGGGTAGAGGCCCTGCTGCCGAGCGATGTCGAGATCTGCGTAGGCTCGGTACGCTTGTGACGCGGTCTGGCGGGGCAGGGCCGAGAACATGGTGTTGTAGAAGTGAAACCAGTTGGTGGTGATCATCCCGGCGCGTAACGACGGATCCAGCGGCTGGCCGCCATCGGCGGGATTGCAGTACTTCTGGTTCTCGTTCGGAGGGGCGCCACACTTCTCCCAGACCTCGCAGTCGTCGCTGGTGACGCACGTCGTGCTGCCGTAAGCCGGGATCGTCCCCTCGATCTTCGTGAGCCCGCCCTGAGCCGTGGGCACCACGTGATAGTCCGCGAGGATCAGGTCGCGGGCGTCACGGTCGCCCGTGAGGACGTACCGGAACAGCTGGTAGTCCCAAGTCCACATGAAGAAACGATCGATCGGTCGAATCTTCGGGTCGGCCAGGCGCGGGAGCATCCGATCGCGCCAATAGCCGGACTCCAGACAGCTCTGCAGTTTGTCGTGGAGCGCCTGGTTCTTGTCGGCAGCCGCGCTCAACGTGCTCATCTCCGCATAGGTGGGCGACCGGCCACAGAACGCGACGGCGACCCTGCGATATGCGAAGGCCGGGTCGTGCGCATTGATGTTGTAGCGTGGGTTGGGCTGGCCCAGAGGCACCCAGGGAACCTTCTCGAAGCTGGCCGGGTCGCCCGGGAGTGAGCCGTAGGCGATCTCTTCCGCAGTCGAGATGCCGTCCTGATCGTGGTCCGTTGCGCCCACGCTCGCCAGCGCCGTCGAGAGCCCCTCCTCAAAGGTGCTGCCGACGAGGGCGAGAAACAGAGACACTCCGAAGCTGTTCCACGAGGGGTTGTCAGGTGTGGTCGACACGTGACACAGCGAGCAGGTCACCGACTTCCCGGCGCACAGGGGGGACTCCGGAAATGCCTGGCAAAATAGCATCGGTCCTGTTGGCTTGGCGTGCGATACGGTGGTCACCGCAAGCGCTGCCAGCACGGTCCCAACAAACCTCATGTGTCGCATGGCTCAGCCTCACATCCGTTTCGCGATCCCTTCAGCACCTACCGCGCCGTCGTCGATCTATTTTCGGTAGCGTGATCATAGCGGACAGTGCCGCCGGCTTCCAGCCCCCTGGCCCGCTCGTCGGCCCGCCTGGATCATAGCCCTGGGAGGAGAACGCCCGCCCAGATGTCGTTCAATCGAGCGAGATCGCGGATGCGTCGTGCTGCCAAGCGTGGCCCGTACCGGAGGCTGGCGAGTCGTAGGTTTGGACACCCACCGTGCGGACCGGAGGAGGGCGCGTTGACCCGCCCTGTGCGGATCGGGTTGCCGCCGAAGCGACGCGAACCTGCGCGTCAGCCCGCGACGTCGCGCCCACTTGGTCGGGGTTCGAACACAGACCCACCACGCCCGCGCCAGGGTACCGACCCGGGTGATGACGACCCCGGAACGTGAACACCCCCGACCAGTAACCCGGTCGGGGGTGTGCGTATGGACGCCGCAGAGCACAGCCCAGGTCTCCCCTTCAGAGAACCTCCCTC
>JAAZYN010000206.1 GCA_014239625.1 Myxococcales bacterium
AGCAGGTCGCTCGGAAACCTCGCGACATCGCACCGATTGACCTGATAGCACTCCGGGGCTGGTCGACGGCGAAGATCCATCGAAGCGGGCGAGGCCGTTTGGCGGTGCGAGACGATCGCGCCGCCGGTCGCTGCCCCGCCGCGGTGAGTCATCCGGGCGACGTCGCCGCTCGAAAACGAGTGCTGAAGAGCCTGGCCATGTGGCGCATACGGGTGAAGGGGTCCAAGCCCTCCGGGGTCGGGGCAAACGTCACCAGACAATAGTTGATGAAGTTCACCAGGGTCGCGAACTCCGGCCGCAGGATGGCTGGCACCGGCTCGTAGTCGAAGGCCGCCGCGCGGTCGATCCATCCGCCCGGCGCGAGAAAGTTGCGCCGGTATGACGAGGCGTCCGGGATCACGAGATCGATCAGGGCTCGCTCAGCCCAGCGAGAGGCCGTCGTCGCGTCCTCGATAGCCTGCATGTGCGCCCGCAACCGCTCGAGCCCCTGGGGCACCGTCTGCACGAGCTGCATGTCGTAAACGGGCATGCCCTCATGCTGAACGATGGCCAGGTGCTTGAAGAGCGCCAGCGGCGACGAGTGCAGCCCATGACCGACGCGCAGGTGTTCCCAGCCGATGTGCCCGAACACCAGGGGCGTGCGGAGGACGGGGTGACTCATCGGCGCACCAGCGTAGCGGGCGCTGTCGCCTTCGTCGGGCAAAACGACGAACGGCGCCATCTCCAGCTGCCCTTGAAGAAGCTGCCAGTCGGTGGGGATCTCGCCGATCAATCCAGCGTCGATGAAGCCCGCCAATCGAATCGTCCAGTCGCGCGTGAGTCGCTCAGCCATCGTGTCACCCTTTTCCTATCTCATCGTCTCGGTCCGCGAAGACATAGGCGCGACGACCCCTGAAATCCACATACACCTCCTAACAAACCCGTCTGCTGCCCTATCTGGTAGGGTCGTAAGATGGCTGAGACGCTCGCTGTACAGGCCTCTCCGATGGATTGGACGTGGCCCGTTGTCGGTCGCCTGTTTGAAGCGCGGCGCGACCTGCTGAACACCCTGCAGACGCTCGAACGCCGATATGGGCCAGTGTTCCAGACTCGGGTCCCCGGGGTCCGGGTGGTCGCCGCGCTGTCGCCGGACGCCAACGCGCTGGTGCTGCGAAACAAGGGCGACGTGGTGAGCAGTCGGCAGGGGTGGTCGCAGTTCATCGACCACGTCTTTCCTGGGGCCATCATGACCGCCGATGGGGACGATCACCGTCGACAACGTCGGATCATGCAGGCCGCCTTCCGCACCGACGCGCTCCGAGACTACGTGGCGCGGCTGACCCCTATCATCACCGCCCGCATCGCCACGTGGGCTGACCGCGATCTTCTGGCCTATGACGCGCTCAAGCGCCTGACCCTGGAGGTAGCCACCGACGTGTTCGTCCGCCCGGCGCGTTCCCGCAACGTCGGCGGGCGACTCAATCGCGCCTTCATCGACGCCGTAGAGGCCTCCATTTCGCTGGTGCGGATCAACCTGTGGCCCCTGCCCTTCGCCAAGGGACGGCGCGGCGCGGCCACCCTGCGACGCCACTTTCGCCGCATGCTGCCCGACAAGCGTCGACACCCCGGCGACGACCTGTTCAGCCAGCTGGCGCTCGCCCGCACCGACGATGGGGAAGCGTTCACCGACACCGAGGTGATTCAACACCTGGCGTTCCTCATGATGGCCGCCCACGACACCAGCACCAGCACGCTGACCTCGCTGATTTACCTGCTCGGCAAGCACCCCGATCAGCAGCGCCGGCTGCGCGCAGCGGCGCTGCAGGTCGACGTCGATGAGCCGCTGCGCTTCGACACGCTGGACGGGATGACGGCCTTGGAGCACACCATTCAGGAGGCCCTGCGGTTGTACCCTCCGCTTCCGGTGATGCCGCGAGTGGCCATCAAGCCCTTCGATCTCCACGGCTACCGATTCACTCCCGGCACCCTGTTGGGGGTCTCGCCCCTGTTCACCCACTATGACCCTCGGCTGTGGACCCAGCCGTTGCGTTTTGACCCCGATCGCTTCGCGCCGGAGCGGGCCGAGCATCTCGGTCATCGCTATCAGTGGGTGCCCTTCGGCGGTGGCCCCCACCTGTGCATCGGGAGACGCTTCGCGATGCTCGAGATCAAAGCGACGCTACATGAGCTGCTGCGGCGATACCGCTGGACGCTGCCCGGCGACTACACGATGCCATACCAGCTCATCCCCATCGCCAAGCCGCGGGACGGGCTCCCCATCCGCTTCTGCTCGCTCGAATGAAGCGCCGGATGCTCGGATCAGACCGACGAGGAGTCCGCTTGATCCGCCCAGTACTCGACCAGCGCCTCGTACACCCGGGGCACGGATCGCGAGCGCCGCAGGTCGACCTCGATGAGCAGGCGCTCTGGGGTCAGCGGCTCGACACGACTCACCTCTCCGACGACCCAGATCACAGCTGTGGACAGGGGAGATCCGGGCACGCCCACACTGACAACGTCACCCTCGGTGAGGGGTCCGGCCGCTCCCTTCAGCGTCTCGAAGGCGACGTGGGTCCGCCCGATCCACTTACACCCCATCCCACGAAGCTGACCTCCGACCGTGTAACAGCCGCGCCCCCTGGGCCGACGAACCACTGGCCCGGGCGCCGGTAGATCACCCGCCCGCCGGCGCTCACGGAGGCCGCTGTCCGTCGGCACCACGTCGGCCTCGGAGGTGGCTGAGAGCACCTTCAGGGGCCCCGTATCCAAAAGCGTACGGGCGACGTCGGTCATATGGCCGCTCTCGACGAGCACGAACGGCCGAGTGGCGCGCTTCGCTTCGCTCGTCCGCGGCGCGGGGCCAACCGCGGGGCTCTGAGCGGCCACCATCCGCGGGCGCGACGACAACTTGGGCTCACGCCCAGGACTGGGCAACGCGCCCGCGCCCACGTTGACGAGGCTCACCTGCATGCGGCTCGGGTTGTAGACGAGCTTGCGGTGGGGGCCGAGCACGTCGTCGCGCACGCAGACTTTGGCGCGAAGTCCCAGCATGCGGTCCAGCGCGGCGACCAGAAATGCGCGCCGCCGGGTTGCGGTGATGGCCAGCCAGCGCACACGGACGGCGCGGGCACCAAAACGCTCGGCTCCGGATCCGAGCACCTGCAGCACCACCTGAACGGTCTCCAAGCCGACCTCGTCGGCCATCAACGTCAAGCGCTGGTGCGAACTGAGGTCACCCGTCTGGGGCATGGGCACCACGATCCCATCGGAGCGCGAGCCGGCGACCAATCGGTAGCGTGCGCCGGTGCGGGCGCGAAGCATCACAGGAGACTCCAGGGCTTTGGGGTCTCCCTCGGAGCTCACCGTGGCGCGAGGATCGATGCCCTCCCTGTAGCCCCGGATGACTGGCGCCGCGTGGCCGGGATCGGTCTGCTCGAGCAGCGCGCGCCCAGACGAGGGGCCGCCAGAACCGCCCGGCCCGATCGGTCCTCGCTCGGTTGGATACGGGCGTTGGTCACTCCGTGTGGTGTCACTCATAGTGCTCCCTGCCGGTGGGGTCGGACGACGCACGAGTACCGTCTCGCCACCCCGCCTCGTCCTGATGACAGCCGGGAGTGACGCGCGTGGCAGCGCATGTCTCAATCACTTGAGATAACTGCAATGCCTATGCCAGCTATTCCGCTGGTGCCGCGTCGTCGGAATCTCAACGACTTAACCGATGAGGGACAGCTCGCCAGTCTGCGACGCCATCAAAAACCGCGACATCCCGATCACGGGGATAGGTGACCGCGCCCGATTTCCTGGTAAAAGAGAGCTGACATGAAAGGACTGCACGCATGACCGCTTCAGACGTTACATTCACCCTCAACGGCACGCCCACCACGGTCGACCCCGACAGCGATGAGATGTTGCTCGAGACCCTCCGCGAGCGCTGCGGAGTGAAGTCGACCAAGGACGGTTGCCAGCCACAGGGACAGTGTGGGTGTTGCCTCGCCCTTATCGACGGCAAGCCCAAGGTCACCTGCGCGATGAAGACCTCCAAGGCCGCCGGAAAACAGATCCAGACGCTAGAGGGGCTCTCGCAGCACGATCGCGACCTGGTGGCGCGGTCCTTCGTGGCCGCCGCTGGGCTGCAATGCGGCTTCTGCATTCCCGGCCTGGCGATGCGCGCCACCGCCCTGACCGCGAAGAACCAGAACCCGACCCGAGCGGAGATCGCCAAGGCCATCGACGTGCATCTCTGTCGATGCACCGGCTACAAAAAGATCATCGACGCCGTCGAGCTGATGGCCAAGGCCAAACGCGGCGAGGGTTGGCCGGAGCCACTGGAAGATGGCGGCGTAGGATCTCGACTCGCGCGCTACCGCGGTCTCGATCTGGTGCTGGGAGAGCGTGACTACACCGACGACCTCCGGTTCGACGGCATGATCCACGGCGTCGTGGTGCTCAGCGAGCACGCGCGCGCCAAGCTCGTGGCGATCGACACCTCGGCCGCCGAGGCCGTCGAAGGTGTCGTCCGGGTGCTCACGGCCAAGGACGTTCCGGGCAACCGTTGGAACGGCCTGATCTATCCGGACTGGCCAGGGTTCGTGGCGATCGGCGAGGAGGTGCGTTGCGTCGGCGATGTCGTGGCGGTTGTCGCCGCGGACGACAAGCTGACCGCCCGCCGGGCGGCCGCCCTGGTGAAGGTCAGCTATGAGCCCCTGCCTGCGGTCCTGACGCCTCAAGACGCGATCAAAGAGGGCGCCCCACGGGTCAACCCGGTCAAGCCCAACGTGTTGTCCAGCACGGCCTTCAAGCGCGGCGACGTGGACGCTGCGCTCGACGCGTCGGCCCACGTCGTGAGCGAGAGCTTCCAGACTCAACGTATCGAGCATCTCTTCCTCGAACCCGAGTCCGCGGTCTGCGTCCCCCTCGAGGATGGTCGGTTCCATCTCTACTCGCAGGGTCAGGGCGTGTTCGATGACCGGCGGCAGAGCGCGAACTTCGTGGGCATCGACGAAGAACAGCTCTTCGTCGAGCTGGTCCCCAATGGGGGAGCGTTCGGCGGCAAAGAGGACATGTCCATCCAGTCACAGACGGTGCTGTTGGCCTACCTTACGGGCCGCCCGGCGAAGATCGCGCTGAACCGCGAGGAGTCCATTCGACTGCACCCGAAGAGGCACCCGATCTCCATTGACTTCACCGTAGGCTGTGATGCCCAGGGTCACATCACCGCGGTCCGCGTCAGGATGCTCGGTGACACCGGCGCCTATGCGAGCGTTGGCGGCAAGGTCCTCGAGCGGGCGGCGGGCCACAGCTGCGGGCCCTACCGAGTGCCCAACGTCGACGTGGAAGCCGTCGGCGCCTACACCAATAACCCGCCGTGCGGAGCCATGCGCGGCTTTGGCGCGAATCAAGCCAACTTCGGCATCGAGAGCTGCATCGACATGCTCGCCGACAAGGTCGGCTTGGATGGGTGGGAGATGCGCTGGCGTAATGCGTTGAATCTCGGCGACCGGTTCATCACGGGTCAGATCCTCGACAAGAGCGTCGGCATCAAGAAAACGCTCGAGGCGGTCAAAGACCGATACTACGAGATCCTGAGCTCCGGCGCGGCGATGGGCATCTCCTGCGGTATAAAGAACACCGGGATCGGCAACGGCGCCCAGGAGTGGGGCAAGTGCCGCCTGGTCATCGAGCAGGACGGCACCATCTCGCTGTACAATGGCTACACCGAGATGGGTCAGGGGTTGCTGACGATCCTCATCCAGTTCGCCGTGGAGGTGACCGGACTGCCCGCGCGGATCTTCCGCCCCAAGGTCGACGCGACGTTCGCCCTGGGCTGCGGGCAGACCACCGGCTCCCGAGCCACCCTGTTCGCCGGCCGAGCCGTCAAGAGCGCGGCCGACAAGCTCAAGGCTGCGCTGGACTCGGGTCGAACCATCGACGAGATGCGTGGCGAGGTCTTCGCCGCCGACGTCCTGATCGATGACACGACCCCGCCGGACGTGGTCACCGACAACCCCAAGACGCACACGGCGTTTGGCTACGCGACGCAGATCTGCGTGCTGGACGCCGACGGCAAGCTCGCCACGTTCATCGCGGCCCACGACGTCGGGCGGGCGGTGAACCCGGCGCTGTGCGAAGGTCAGCTGGAAGGATCGGTCCACATGGGTCTGGGTTTCGCGCTGACCGAGGAGCTCCCGTGCAAAGACGGCATGCCCGTGACCTTCAAGCTCCGGGAGATCGGGGTGCTGCGAGCGCGAGATATGCCCGAGCTGGAGGTGATCCTGGTCGAAGATCCCGAACCAGAGGGACCCTTCGGCGCGAAAGGCGTCGGCGAGATCGGGTTGGTGCCGACGGCTGGCGCAGTGGCGAACGCGCTGGCCAAGTACGACGGCGTGCGACGCACCGTGCTGCCCATGAAGGACTCGCCCGCAGCGAAAGCCATCAGCGTCGGGCGCATCCGCAACAAGGACGGCCGCGAAGGCTGGCACTGAGCCCGGTGCTCGACGGCCGCGAAGGCTGGCACTGAGCCCGGTGCTCGACGGCCTGCGATCCGGTGGGACGACGGTCTCTGGGCGAGGTGTGTTCCGAGTCGCGTCCTCCGCGTGAGTGGAACCCGGCGAGCCCGAGAACCGAGGAGCGCATGTGGCCGACCGAAGGGCGGAGCG
>JAAZYN010000207.1 GCA_014239625.1 Myxococcales bacterium
ACGGGGTCGGGCTGCCCTGGCTCGTCGAATGACGCGATGGCGGTTTCCGCGTGGTCGAGGGTGCGCGCGCGCTCCCCTTCGTCGCGCGCCCGGCCCTCAGGGCGCGGCGAAGTCCGCCGGCCTACCGCGGCGTCGCGCCGCCACCCCCCCCGACCTTCCGCGCCTTCCTCGGTGCGCCGCAGTGAGGCGCGCAGCGACGAAACACGGAGCGCAGATGGCGCCCGAAGGGCGCGGCGGGCTCCCCCAGCGGGGGCGGGGGGGGCGAGTCCGATCATAAAGGCGTGGCGGCGCTGCGCCGACCTCCATCGAGGCTCGGGAACCGCGGCGGCGCGATGGAGGTGCAGAGCCGCCGCGCCTCGGACGAATGCTCAACCAGCGGTCTGTCGACGACGCGCGACCAAAGCCAGCGCGATCAGCAGCGTCACCCATGGGGCCGCAGGGCTGGATCCGCCGGCGCACCCGCCGCCCTCTCCCCCGCCATCGTCCGGTGCAGGCCCCTCCGCCACCTCAGCGCCGCTGTCTGCCGGCCCACTCTCCGGAGCAGCCTCAACCTCCGGCTCTGGCTCTGGCTCTGGCTCTTCAGGCAGCGGATCGAGGACCGTGATGATGAGCGGCGCGCTGCCGCTGACCCCCGACACGAACGCCGGCTCAGCGCCCATGGGCGTGTCCGCGGCGAGGGTCACGCGGACGCCGTCTTCGGCCACGAACTCGATGGCCTGCTCGACGCCCCCCACGACAACCGCGGAAACATCGAACAGATCGGTCCCGGCCAAGGTCAAGCTCTGACCGCGAAAGGCAGGCTTGGGGTCAGCGCCGGTCAAGACGGGGGTCACGAGGTCGCTGGAGCTTACCGTGAGCTGCACCACCGATGTCCCCTCGTCGCCGCCCACCGCGAAGGTTCGCGGACCGAGCTCGGCGGTCGCGGCGACGTCGATCATGCACCCGCGATCGTTACACGTCCCCAGGGTGAAGTCGTCGTCCCCCTCGAGCCAGGTGGCGCGGTCGAGGTTCTCGCCCACGACCCACACCACGCCGCCCGCCGCGACGCTCAGGGGATACACCGCCGTGACTTCAGGCCGCGCCGCGTCCGCCGCTTGCACGTGCAGCGGCCCAACACCGGGCGACCACTGAGCGCCCACCGCGACCTCGACCTGATGCGGACCAGGCTCCAGAGAGGGGGGCACCTGAGCGGTCACCTGGCCGTTGGCCGAGGACGTCACGATGGCGGTGACTCCTCCAATCCTGGCGGCGACGTTTACCGGGATGATGACGCCTTTGATGGTGACCAGATCCCCCTTGCGAGCTGGGTTCGGAGCGAGCGTATCCACCGCCGGCAGCGGCGCCGCCACGGTCACATCCACCACGTCAGAGCCCGCGCTGCCGGACACCTCGAGCAGGTGGTCACCCAGCAGCGCGGCGTCCAGGGGCAACGTCGCCACGACCACGGTGGGCGCGATCTCGGTGGTCTCCAGCTCGATCCCACTCAGGGTCACCGTCTCGACCGTGTCGAGCCAGTCGCCGATCACCGTGGCCAGGCCGCCCAGGACCAGCGGCCCAGGCAGTACCGACGCGATCTGCGGCGGAGCCGCGACCACCTCGATGTCCAACGCCGGGCTCTGACCAAATGGCGTCGCCACGACGAGCGGCTGCACCCCCAACGGCGTGATGGGGTCGACGTCGATGATGGCCTTCGCCGCGTCGACGAAGAGCACCTGCTGCGACACCCCGCCGATGGTGACGGTGGTCTGATCGACCTGGAAATCCGAACCCAGGACCTCCACCGTCGTACCGAGCGGGACCGGCGACGGGTTGACCTGGGTCACGGTGGGGGCCACGTCTGCCCCCACGGACAGACCCGCCAACACAGCGACGCTCGCAAAGATGTTCAGCATCAGGGGGTCTCCGAGACCGCTGCGCCAATGGTCGCGTACGCGACCACCTCAGGGGACCACTCGATGCCGTCGGTGGCACGCACGCGGCACTCCCACTGCTCCCCCTCGGCGGTGAGGCTCGGAGGCACGACCGGCTTCTCACCGAGCTCCTTGACGAACTCACCGTCGCGATACCATCGGTAACGGTAAGTCACCGAGTCGACGTCGTAGCTCTCCTGCGTAATGGTGCACGTGAGATCCACATTCGTTGGAGCTCCTGTGGGCTCGACGGTCAACATGGGCGAGGTCGGGGGCACGTTGGTCGGTGACTTCACGTTCGTCTGGCGGTTGTCCGAGAACTCGACGATGTCGACCGGCTTGAACACGGCGCAGCTGCCACCGCAGCCATCATCACCGCAGGCCTTGCCGGCGCAGCTCGGAATGCAGCCGCTCACGCAGGCCCCCACCAGACAGCTGTCACCCTGGGCGCAGGCGCCACAGATGCCGCCGCAGCCATTGTCGCCGCAGACCTTGTCAGTGCAGTCCGGCACACAGTCCACCAGGCAGGCTCCATTGCCGCAGACCTGGCCCCCAGCGCAGACGCCGCAAGAGCCCCCGCACCCGTCGGTGCCACACTGCTTGGAGCTGCAATCCGGGGTGCAGCCGGGCAGGCACTGACCATCGATGCACGACGTGCCCGGCAGGCAGGGATCCCTGGTGTTGTTGAGCATGATCCCGACCTTGCGACAGTCACCGCCGTAGCAGATGTTCGCCGGGTCGTTGATCTGGGAGCACCCCCACAGATAGCTCCCACACTCCTCGGGGATCCAGGCCGCCAGGACGTCGGGCTGATCGTCGTTGTTGTAGTCGAAGCTGCCACCCACCCCAAACCCTGGGTGGTCCCCGCCGGAGTTGTAGGTCGGGGCGACATCGAAGATGGGGTAGGCGTCGACCCAGCTGTTGCCGTCGGGCGCGTCTCGACTCAACAGCATCCACGCGTTGCCTGGCTGCCCGTCATCGTCGAGGCCCGCCAGGATGTCCTGGTCACCGTCGCTGTCGAAGTCGTCCATGGTGATCAGGTTCGCCGGATAGGGGGCGGTCTCGCTGATCTGGAAGGGGGTGTCGAAGGTCCCGTCACCTAACCCCTCGAAGAGATAGAACTGAGTGGGGGGTGAGCCGCCGCTGGTGAATCGGCGACCGAGGAGATCGACCACTCCGTCACCGGTCATGTCCTTGGAGCTGAAGACGAGGCCCCACGACCACGTCAACAGCGAGCTGAAATTGAACACCGGAGAATTCTTAGTGAAGTTTCCGGCCCCGTCGTTCATCCAGATGAAGCCAATCCCGGTGGCCCAGTCGTCCATCCCGACGAAATCCAGGTGACCGTTGCCGTCCGCGTCGACGACCGGCCCGAGCCGCTCGTCCGGAGCCAGAGTGAACAGCTCGGTGAGCTCGATGTTGCTGCCCTCGCAGCTCGACACCGCCATCATCACGGCCAGCGGCGGGCGGCAGAAGGTGTCGTCAGCGGCGACGTTGTTGTTGGTGTCGATGCACACCTGCCCCACCGGGCAATCGCCTGCCACGCTGGTGCTGCAGAGCTTGCGGCAGACGCCGGCGCAGCGGAACCCGCTGGGGCAGTCCGCGCTCGTGTTGCAGATGGTCTCACCAGCGGTCTCGATCCGGATGACGACCAGGTCGTAGTAACGGTCGCCGTCAAAGTCTCCGACGGCGTGAACCCGGAAGATGTCGTCGCCCGGGAAGTCGATCGGCGCGGGGTCCTGGAACGTGCCGTCACCGTTGCTCTTATAGATGGACACGGTGTCGTTGTAGTAGTTGCGCGCGAAGAAGACCTCTCCCCAGGCGCCGCCGGACTCGTCCGTCTCCCCGTCACAGTCGTTGTCGATCCCGTCGCCGCAGATCTCGAGCTCGCCCTCGTCGAGGATGCCGTCGCAGTCATTGTCGATCCCGTCGCCGCAGATCTCCTCGCCCGGCTCGATGGGGGTCACGTTGCAGACCAACGCGGTACCGTCGCTGTTGCAGATGAACTTGTCGCTCACGGCGCACGCGCCCATCCCCACGGTGCAGAGCTTGCCCTTGGAGGGAAAGTCCTCGTCGGTCGCGCCATCACAGTCGTCGTCTTGGTCGTTACACAGCTCGTCGCCGCCGGTGACCGGGTTCACCGAACACTTCAAGGACGCGTCGTCGTCGCCGCAGACCTTGTAACCGGCGGTCACGCACGCACCGAAGCCGACCTCGCAGCTCGAGCCCAACCCGATGAAGTCCTCGTCGTGCAGACCGTCGCAGTCGTCATCCAGGCCATTACACAGCTCCGGAGCCCCCCAGTACACGGCCGCGTCCGACTCATTGCAGTCCGCACCGGCCGCGCAGTTGATCCCGTGACCATCCCCGTCGGCGTCCTCACAGATGGGGACCACACCCTCGCCGAGGACCGGGAGGTCGACATGAAAGCCGTTGACGGCGTTCGACTCGAAGCGGAGCGCGTCGCTGAAGATCCCTTCGGCGACGTAGAAGGTCACCTTGAGGATCTTGGTCTGGCCAGGCCCCAGGAACACCTGGCTCAGGTTGTGAGCGAAGGCGCCGGTCGTCCCGTCGATCCAACCGATGGAGGTGATGGTCAACCCCTTGTCGCCCGCGTTCTCCAGCTGAACGTCGAGGGTCTCCACCGCACCGATCGACAGCTGACCGAAGTCCAAAGCAGGCGGATCGATGACGAGATAGGCAAAGCCACCGGGGTCCACGTCAGCCGGAGGAAGCTCGGCGCTCGTGTCAGCGCTCACCTCCACCGGGCCGGCGTCGACGGCGGCCCCGTCCTCCGCGGAGTCCGGCTCGGAGTCGGCGGCGGAGGCGGAGTCGGCGATCCCGTCGGCGGTGACGTCGACCCCCAGCCCGTCGCCCATTCCATCGCCGACCTGAGCGCTCGTGCAGGCCGCCAGAAGGACCGCAATGAGAAGAGTTGAAGCCGACACTCGGTGAGCGCCCGTGTTTGGTTCGTGCATATAGAGGCCCGTTTGACCGTGAGGTCAGCCATAGTTGCTGACTTGGCCGTAAATTAGGACACTATTTAATTAATGCGCGCAACTGCGAACCTGGTTCGCTATTTAATTCAGAGGGGTTACTCCAGCCTCGTGGCTCGCGGCTGCGCTCCGCATCGAACCCGAGAGCACACCGGCAGCGCCGAGTTGATGCTGCGCGCACGCTCAGGCAGAAGGTAGTCTGGTCGCTCGACCCAACCTCGGATCGGAGTCAACTCATGCTGCCGACGTCGTCATGCCAGGTCCTCGGATTCCTGAGCGCCGCTTGCTGCTGCCTGTCCCTGCTCGGGTGTCCTGCCGACGAACTGACGGCCGCTCCGAGCCGCGTCGCCGAGATCATCACGGGGATGACTCCGGGCCTCGGGTGGGAGTCTCTAAGCGTCGATGATCGCGCCTACCTTGAGGACCGGGCGGCCCTGACCCTGGCCGGCTATCGCGCCGCCTGGGGGCATCAGGGGTTGACCGAGAAGTCGTCGGTGCTGCTGAGCGAGCCATCAGGGAGCGCGGCGCTGGAGGCCTTCGACGCGGCGGTCCGGGTCCGCTACCGAAGCCGCCTGGCGGACCCCGACACCTACAAGGCCTCCACGGACGCTCCAGAGTCGCTGCGCTCGTTGCTGCTGCGGCTCCATCTGGTCCACCTTGGGGCCCGACGGATCAACGCCGTCCGCTACGACGGGCTGGCCGACGTGGACTGGGATGGACGCGGCGCCATCCGCACCTGGCCCTTCCCCTTGCCCGATGCCGAGGCGATGAGCGCGCAGCGCGCCTTCGCGACGACCATCGAGGAAGAGCTGCTGGCGCTCGATCCGAGCGCTCTCGATACCGATTCTGTGGCGATTCGACAACGCGCCCTGCTGTACGCCAGGCAGCTGGCTTCCGGCGCTACCGGCTTTCGCTTTGGCGGCCGAGACCTGGAGACCCCGTGGGGCGTCGCGCAGTGGTCGTGGGACCTGATGTGCAACATGTCAGACGCCTGCTTTGGCAAGGTCTGGAGCGACGATGACGACTTCCTGGACGCCGTCAACGCGTGGTTCTTCGGCCCGCTCCGCTGGCTGGACAAGGGCTCGCTGGTGGGGCTCGACTTCGCCATCTTCGCCAGCGAGGACTGGAGCGAAGTGACGCGGTTGCTGGGCGATCCCGATCAACACCCTACCGCGCTCGCCTATCTACGTCTCGTCAGCCTCTGGAAAGAGCGGGTCCAGGCGATGCCGGACGCCACCGCGGACTGCACGATTTACTCCGCCGAGGACCGGGACCTGGCCTGGCGAAGTTTCACCGCCGAGAACCTGCTCTACCCGGAGCTCTCCGGTTCGCTGGCCGATCTCGGCGGCGACGTGGACGGCTTCATGAACACCCTCCGAGAGCAACAGAAAGGCTTCGTGCGGCGTATTGTCGAAGACATGCGGGACGCGGGTGAGACCGATCAGGCTGCGGTCGATGGTGTGAACGCACAGCTCGCGGCCATCGGCGCCAGCAGCCTCGAGTTCATCATCAACGCCGGCTTCACCGCCCTGTCCGCCACCGACCCGGCGGCCGCCGACCTCTACCGCGCCCGCCTGGAGGCGCTGACGACGATAGGCGGGCCAGACGCGGACGAGGCGATCTTCCAGGACATGTGGGACACCGTCACCCAGTGGGTGGTCAATCGTTACTTCGGCGGCGCGGCCGCCAACCCGGCGACGGGCGAGCCCTACCTGCCGGCG
>JAAZYN010000208.1 GCA_014239625.1 Myxococcales bacterium
GGTGGGCTTTCAAGGGCGTTGTGGTCGGAAGCCCACATCAACGACCCGAGACGCCACCGTGGCGCACCCGCAGCCGCCTCGTTGGGGGGAGCCCGAGGGCGGCATCCTGACCCGAGGGTTCACGAGGCTTCGAGCGGGGGCGGGCAGTGCGGTGTGACACCTGGCCCGAAGCCGCTGGATGGAGCACGCGCCGGGCAGTGTCGCGTGTCCGCAGGTCGCGTCCGAAGGACCACGAGTCGGTCCGGGCTATGGCCCGTGTTGTCGGACATCCTGGCAGACGCCGACCCCCGGATCGGAGGTGCTCGGCAGGCACTGGTACTGGCCCCACTCACCGAAACGATCGTCCCACTGGCGCCACCGGCAATCGGCCTGGCTGCTGCACGTGGCCAAGCACGACCGGCTGGTGATGACGGAGCCGGCTGCCTCCGTGACCGTCTCCTCCAAGTGGTAACCGGAAGGGCACGAGTTGCACGTGTCGAAGTCTCCTGGCTGCGGGGCGAAGCCACACGCGATGCCGCCCTCGCACTTGATCGCGAGCAACGTGCAGTAGCCGCCGGGGTTGTAGACCAGGGGCTGGCTGAAGCCAGGGTCGATGCTGCGCAGGCACGCCCGGACGCACCCGCCGAACGTGGCGGGCACGTTGTCGCAGCCGACGATGGTGCCCGCCGTGTAGTCCAACTCGTCGGCGCCCACCCCATCGGCGTGGCACGCAGCTCCGATGGCGCTGTCTCCCACCGTGCAGCTGGAGGTGCACTCGTCCTCGTCGTCGGTGTCGCCGTCGTCGCATGCCTCGCCCAGGCCGCTGTCGAGGGTCCCGTCGCCGCACTTGTGCATGTTGATCGAACAGTCGCTGATGCACGCGTCGGTAGGTAGCGATGATGCGTCGGGGGGCGTCTCCGTCTCCGTGTTCCCATCGTCGCACGCCTCCGAGGGCGCCACCGCGCCGTCACCGCAGACGGGGGCGCCGGGCGCGCATTGCCCGCCGCCGGCGCAGGTCTCGCCGGGCGGGCAAGCGCCGCAGCTTCCGCCGCAGCCGTCGTCGCCGCAGTCCTTGCCGGAGCAGTCGGCGGTGCACGAGCCGCCGACGCAGGTGCCCGCGTCGCAGGTCGCGCCGCCGACGCAGCTGCCGCAGGACCCGCCGCAGCCGTCGTCGCCGCAGGTGGCTGCGCCACACGCCGGGACGCACACCGAGGCTCCCCAGGAGCGCATCATCTGGCGCGTCAGGCTCTGATCCGGGACGCACTCGGACGCGCCACCATAGCAGTAGCGCACCCGGAACAGGGGCGCGTAGAAGTGGGCCTCATAGTGGCGGGCCGCCAACGCCAGGTCATGGACCCCGGCGGCCGCCTGGACGCAACCCACGATGGGGCTCTCGTTGGACCCGTAGCCCGTCTCGGCCATGGGCACGCTGGAGTCCGAGAAGTCCAGGTACACCCTTCCGCAGCTGTTGCGGCGACCGGCGATGTCGCCCGGGCCGATGCCGCCAGCGCCCGTGTCCACGCTGAAACAGTGCGTCCCGTCCCCGTCGAGCAGCAGCTTGGCGCGGTACAGCACCTGGAAGCTGTTGTGCACGCCGGTGCTGTCGGAGTGGGTCCAGTTGGGCTCGAAGTCATAGTCGGCGGCGCTCGAGTAGTCGTTGGTGGTACCCGCCTGGTACTCCCACCCCTGCCAGATGTCATGCGCCTGAGTCGAGTCGTCGAACAGGGCCCACATCTCGCCGAAGGTGTCGCCGAAGAACAGGTCGCACTGGGCCGAGGTGAAGAAGCCCGAGGGGGCCTCCCCGATGGTGGCGAGCATCCCGTTGAAGGCCGTGGGGTCGGTCCACGCCAACCCGTCAGTGGCCTCGACGCAGTCCGTCAGGGCGTCGCCGTCGGTGTCGGTCCCCGGGTCTTGTCCCACGACGTGAGCGCACACCGCGTCGCACTCCTCTGCGGAGCCGGTCAAGGTGTCGGTGGTGCACGCCACCCCGTCATCGCACCCGGACGGGCAGTCACCGTCGCAGGACTCGCCCGCCTCCACGACGCCGTTGCCACAACACGGCTCCAGCGGCGTCTCTCCGCAGGTCACCTGGCAGGTGTCAGGATCCTCGACCGGCGCCGATTGAACGCACGGGCTCGACGCCACACAGTCCGGCCAGGGAGGCTCGACGCAGGTCTGCCCTGTCCCGCTCGCGTCACACTGCCAGACGCCCCCGGCGCAGTCGCCGGGGTCGTCACCGTCGCAGGCCGAGCCCAGGTCGGAGAAGTCCTCGTCGACCGCGCCGTCACAGTCGTCATCCGCGCCGTTACACAGCTCGGCGGAGGGGACGCAGGTGGGCGGCGCGTCCCCCGCGCTGTCGCCACCGACCACGCCCTCGGTGGTCTCGGCGTCGGCCACGTCGAGCGGAGACGGTCGATGGGGCGACGGGTCGCCATCGGTGCCGTCCGGAAACCCCGCGTCCAGTGACGAGCCGATGTCCTCCAGATAACCCGCGTCATAGGTGTCGCCGCAGCCGACCAGGGCCGCGCCGCTCGCAACCACGAGCACCACTGCAATACGGACAATTCGCACGAACAACCACCTCACCGAGCCGAGTGAAACGGGATTCTAGACACATTGATCACGCGGCGCCACCCACCGCCGAGATGGTCCTGCGACTCCTCACGGCGCCACGTCGACGCCGCGATCGGCCGAGCGGCGTCATTCGAGCGCTCGATGTCGGGTCCCTGTACACCTGTCGGTTTTCCATACAGACGCAGCCGCGTCCGCCGCCCTGCCGAAGGTCGGCCCAAACGTCTCCCAGAGGTCGAGCGAAACCGAGGCGTCGCAGGCCGACACCGAGACTTTCGGGTAGACTGGCGCCGAGCCAGCTGTCGGAGAACTCTACAGCCGGCCCGCCCGCGCCCTCACAGACAGCGACTCGGGGCTTGGCATTCCATTTGCAGCTGCCGGTCGCGAACGTTGACACGGAGGACCTCATGATTATCGCGCGCCCCAGCCCCGAGCAGGCCCCCTACGCGCTTCGCGCCCTGTTCACCGTAGCGGCCTCGGACGGCGATCTGGATCCACGGGAGATGCAGCTCATCGAGCTGGGCATCGAGGTGCTCGGGGTCGACCTCTCCGTCGAGGACTTGACCCCGATCACGCCCGAAGAGGTCGCGGCGGTCATCACCGAGCAGGACATCCGGGAGGCGATGCTCCAGCGCATGGTCCTCATCGCCATGATGGACGAGAAGATCGCCCCCGAAGAGATCGCCACGATGAACGCCTTCGCGCAGGCCCTCGGGGTCAAAGAGAAGGCCATCAAGAACATGAAGCAGGTGATGGATGGTCACCTCAAGCGTATGTCCTTTGATCTCGGGCGCCGCTCCTTCGCTCGGCAGGTGGTGCGCAAGGTGTGGAAAGAGGAGGGCCTCAAGGGGTTCTGGCAGATCGCCAGGACCATGCTGGGGAGGGTCAACGCCGCCATGGCCGAGCGCTCCGTCGCCCTCGAAGAGCTGCCCGAGGGCACCCTGGGCAAGGCCTACTTCACGTTCATGCGCTCCAACGACTTCGCGCTGCCCGGCGAGAAGCACGGCCCGCCAGATTTCCTGCTGTTCCATGACATCGGCCACGTGCTCGGAGGCTACCCCACGACACCCCAGGGTGAGGTACAGATCGCCGGACTCCAGGCCGGCTACATGGGCGAAGACGGCTTCACTATGACCCTGTTCATCATCCTGCTCTTTCATATGGGGCAGAACATTCGACCGGGGGTCGAAGCGACCCACGGCATGTTCGACCTGGGCGCCTTCCGGAAGGCCTTCGCCACAGGTAAAGGCATGAACGCAAACCTGGTGACCTGGGATCCCTGGCCCCACATGGAGCGGTCCCTCGATGAGGTCCGCGCGGAGTTGAATCTGGTCGCTTGAGGCCAGGACGGAGCACTCATGACGCCGGAGCCCGACGTACAGGCCCTGACTCAACACGAGCTGAGCAGCGTCTTTCATACCATGCTGCGCTTCCGCGCCGTCACCGGACCCACCATCATGGCGGCCTGCGCCCTGTGGGTCGGACTGGACGGGGGCGCCCTGTGGCAGGTCGCGGTCCCGACGTCGGTGGCGTTGACCCTGTTGCTGCTGAGCGCCTCCGACTTGAAGCTCTCAGCAGAGCAGCTCGGCGTCGCCAAGGTCGCGCGGATCCTTCTGTCGGTGCTCTTCGCTATGGGCACCCTGGTGGCCTTTACCGGTGGGCTGGGGAGCCCCTTCGTCATCGTCATCCCGACCGTGTTGTTCCTCGCCGCGATCGTGATCGGACGAGCGCGCGTCTGGATGGGGGTGTACGTCCCGGTGGTCGTCGCCGCGTGGACGCTGGTCGCCGCTGATCTGGCGGGGCTGGCCCCCAACAACGCCTCGGTCCTCGCCGAAGTCGCGGTCGCCATCATCGTGTCCCTGGCCGGAGCCGTCGGGGGGGTTATCGGCATCACCCTCAGACGCGCCATCGAGCGGGCTGTGCTGGGGGCCGCGCGGGCACGCACGGAGGTCATGGCGTCGATGCGTGAGCGCAACGACGAGCTCTTCGCGCTGTCGAGCACCCTCGCCCACGAGCTCAAAAATCCGCTGGCGTCGATTCAAGGCCTGGCCACGCTCCAGGCGCGCCGGCTCGAAGAGGGAAGCCGGGACGCCGAGCGGATGGGGGTGTTGCTCAGCGAAGTCAAACGCATGGGGCAGATCCTCGAAGAGTTCCTCAACTTCTCTCGCCCCGTAGGCGCGCTGAGCGTCGTGGAGATACAGCCACACGAGCTGCTGGCCGAGGTGGTCGACGTCCACGTCGACATGGCGACCCAACGAGGCGTCGAGCTCTCCAACCAGGCCGAGCACGTCGTGCCGATCCGCGCCGACCCGCGGAAACTCAAGCAGGTGCTGGTCAACCTCGTCCAAAACGCCATCGACGCCTGCGCCCCCGCCGGAGGGCAGGTCGTGACCCGGGTTCACACTCGCGACGACCTGACGCTGTTCGAGGTGATCGATGAGGGGCCCGGGTTGGACGCGCACCTCGACGCCGACCTGTTCAAGGCCGGGGTCACCACCAAGCCGAGCGGCAGCGGGCTGGGCTTGACGATCGCGCGGACCATCGTGGAGCAGCACGGAGGCCAGCTCACGCTGACCACGCGCCAGGGAGGCGGCGGGTCCGTCGCCACCGTGGCGCTGCCCATCGCCAGGGAGGTCGACCCGTGAGCCCACCGACGTCAGCCCCGGTCGTTCTCGTCATCGATGACGACGCGTCGGTGCGATACACGCTGCGAGCCATCATCGAGGACGAAGGGGTCGCGGTGGAGGAGGCCGCCGACGGGCGCGCCGGACTCGAGCGGGTGGCGGCCGGCGGGATCGCGCTGGTCATCACCGACATGACCATGCCGGTGATGGACGGGATGAAGCTGCTGGATGCACTGGCCGAGCGCCCCAACGCTCCCGGCGCCGTCATGATCACCGCCAACGGCTCGGAGCGGGTCGCGGTCGAAGCCATGAAGCGTGGAGCCCTCGACTACCTCGCCAAGCCGTTCGATGCCGAGGAGGTCGCTCGGGTGGTGCGCCGCACCGTGTTGGCCCAGCGCCTGGAGGAGGAGAACCGGCGTCTGCGGGCCGAGCTGTCGCTGCGAAACACCATGGAGTTTCAATCCGACGCGATGGGCCGCGTCGCGCAGCTCGTCGAGCGCATCGGCCCCCGCGACATGACCGTGCTGGTGACCGGCGAGACGGGCACGGGCAAAGAGCTGGTAGCCCGGGCGCTGGTGCGAGCGTCGCGTCGCGCCGACAGACCCTACGTGCGATTCAGCTGCGCCGGCCTGACGCGGGAGCTGGCGGAGTCGGAGCTCTTCGGTCACACGCGCGGAGCCTTCACCGGGGCGACCAAGGCACGGCTGGGCCTGTTTCGCGAAGCTCAAGGCGGGACCCTGCTGCTCGACGAGATCGGCGAGCTGGACCTGCAGGTCCAAGGGAGCCTGCTCCGGGTCCTCCAGGAGCGCGAGATCCGACCCGTCGGCGCAGAGCGCACCATCGCCCTGGATGTCCGCGTCATCGCGGCGACCCATCAGGACCTTCGGGCTGAGGTGGCGGCAGGCCGTTTTCGCCAGGATCTGCTCTACCGGCTGGACGTGGTCACGGTGCACGTCCCGCCGCTGCGGGAGCGCGGCGAGGACATCGCGCTGCTGGCGCGCCACTTCGTGGACCGGTTCGCCAACCGATTCGGTCTCGGCGACGTCCGGCTGTCGGCGGCGCTGATCGAGCAACTCCAGGCACGCACCTGGCCCGGCAACGTGCGTGAGCTGGAGCACGCCATCGAGCGTCTCGTAGCGCTCTGCAACGGAGGGGTGATCGACGTCGATCAGGAGGCTCACGGCCTCTCGACACCGCCGGGCTCGACCCAGCGCGAGGTGGCGCTGACGCTCAAAGAGCGCGTCGGGGCGTTCGAGCGGGGGCTCATCGCCGCCGAGCTGAGGCGCTGCTCGGGTAATCAGAGCGCCACCGCGCGCAGCCTTGGCGTGAGCAGGGTCACCTTGCTCGACAAGATGAAGAAGTACGGGCTCCGGTAGGCCGCATCGTGGGCGGCGCCGACCGGGGCTCGGCGGCGTTGGAGGGCCACGCGGCGCGCCGCCATCG
>JAAZYN010000209.1 GCA_014239625.1 Myxococcales bacterium
TGCCGACACCCGGACGTCAACGCCCCCCGCTACCTGGTCATACACGAGCATTTCGTGCGGCTCTGAACGGATGAGGGCCTCGGAGGCGAGGACGCTGTCTGGGGCACCGATAGCACCCCGATGTGGTGCTACGGCGCGGTGCTCGACACCGCGCGCCTGCTCGGCGATGGCGTCCGGCGACTTGCGCGGCTGTGGGCCCGGGCCCGAAAGACGGGCGTCATGCAGGTTGCTCAGCGGTGGGACTTGGGCCAGCTCATTTCGGCGAAGAGCACCAAGGGCGGTCTCAGTATCGATTGGCGCGATGGTGACGCCAGGGCGGGCGCGCTCGATGCCCTGGCCCGTGCGGTGGTAGGTGCCGTCGAGGATGTGCGCCGCCATGTGGAGCAGGTTGACCTCCGGAAGCGCAAGCAACTGTTGCAGCTCAGCCGACGTCTGTAAGCCGTGATCGCCCAGAACCTCGAGGCCAACACCCAAGGACGCCTGTGCATCGCCCGCAAGGTGGTGACGGGACGTATCGCGAGCCTGACCGACCCCCAAGCACGGCACGGCCGAAAGCGGATCCGCCGGTTGCAGCCGAAGGGCCATGAAACGTCCGGGCTAGGGCGTGATGCCCGGCAGCGGGACCAGGGCGACCGCGCAGGCGACGACGTTGACCAGCACGATGGCCGGGATCCCCGTGAACCGGTAGTGCGGCCGGCCGAGGACCCACGAGAGCGCGGCGAAGAGCGCGTAGCCGAGCAGCGTCGTCAGGGCCGCCGCGCGCGCCCCCCAGCTTGGGATGAGCAGGGCGTTGAGCCCGACGTTGAGGAGCCCGGGGACGAGGAAGGTCAACGTCGTCAGGTGGGTCTTCTTCACGTAGCCGATGCCCGCCGCGAAGAGGTTGCCCGCGAGGAAGAAGAAGTTCCCGAGGATGAGGTAGTCGATGTACTCGAGGCCGTCGAGGTAGGCCTCGGCGCCCAGGAGGTCGTAGGCGAGGCGGGCGATGAGGCGGATCGCGAGCATGCACGCCACGTGGAGCCACAGAAAGAGCAGCAGTCGCTTGAGGATGCGCTGGTCGCGGTCCGCGTCGTCGTCGCGCATCTGGGCGTAGTAGAAGCGGGGCCAGTCGGTCAGCGCCGATTGGCTGATGATGCTCACGAAAGCGGCGATGCCGACGGCGAAGACGTAGTCGGCCAGCTCGGTACGCGACGCCAGCTTCTCGAGGAGGTAGGCGTCGGAGGACTGGAGGGTCCAGCCCAGGAAGTAGGTGACCGAGAGCGGCAGCGAGAAGGACAGGAGCGCCCTGATCTCCCTCCACGGGAGCAGCTTGGCGCGCAGCGACAGGCTCCCCTCGAAGACGTAGTAGACCGTGTTGACGAGGTTGATGGCCCAGAGGCAGGTGGCGTAGAGGCCGATCGTGGTGAGCAGGCGCTCGTCCTCGAGGAAGGCCGGGACGTCGCCGGTCGTGACGAGGTAGCCGACGGCGCCGATCGCCGCCATGAAGCCGACCCCCTCGATGAGGCGATTGACGAAGAAGAGGCCGAAGTCGTTGCGGACTCGGTTGAGGTAGTTGAAGTAGGCGAGCATCACCTGCCCCGTGCCGGCGAGCGCGAAGTAGGCGAGCATGGTCACGTCCGGGTCGAACGCGAACCACAGGCCGACGCCGGCGAGCAGCACGGCGGCGCCCGCCAGATCGAGCCAGAAGACCGTGGTGATGAGTCGGGCCTTTCCGGCGCGATCCTCCTTGCCGTAGTCGAAGTACATCCGCATCATGGCGGCGGGCAGCGACGCCGAGACGAGCGGGATCATCATGGCCGCGATCGCGCGGAAGTAGCCCCAGAGCCCGTAGTCGGGCTTGGAGATGTACGCGATCATGTATTTGATGGTGAAGATGCCCGCGACGGCCGCCATGACCCGGGCGCCGAGGTAGACCCAGAAGGACAGGTCGCGCTTCTTCTTTCCGGTCACCTCAGGAGCTCGGTCAGGGGCGCCGTGCTGAGCTGCGCGACCGCCTCGTCGACGAGCGCGGCGGGGATGACGTGCTGCGACGCCTTGCCCTTGGGCCGCATCCACGCGGGGAGCGCGGCGATGACCCGCTCCAGGTGGCGCTTGGCCAGGCCCGGCAGCGCCGTGGTCTTGGACCAGGTGACCCCGTGGCGGGGGTAGTCGGCGGCGGCCTCGGTGACGATGTCGGCCAGGCGCGCGGTGTTCTTGCCGTCGCGGTGCTGGTACCAGCGCTCGAAGCGGGCCCAGTCGTAGGTGAGCTCCGGATCGGGCAGCGCGCGGACGACGTCGATGACCTCGTCGAGCTCCCGAAAGGACGGCAGGATGCGGTTGACGTCGTAGTCGAAGACCTCGGCGTACGGCTCGGGCTCGTAGCTGATGACCGGGCGCCCGGCGACCATGGCCTCCATCGACGAGGTCGAGGTCCAGACGATGGTGAGCGCGGCCTGGGTGATCCAGTTGCCGATGTCGAACTGCGAGATGATCTTCAGGTTCTTGCGCGCGGCGCGGGCGCGCTCGTAGAAGGCCTCGTTCTCGTAGCCGGCCGGGTGGGCGCGGACGATGACCAGCGCCTCGGGGCAGGCGTCGCAGAGCCGCGCGACAAGCTCGACGAAGGCGTCGCGGGCGGTCCGGGTCGCGTCGACGAGCGCGGTGGAGACGTCGTAGCGCCGGCGGATCAGCGCCTGGCGGTGGCGCTCGTTGATGTAGGCGAGGTTGAAGCTGGTGGGGATGAGCACCCAGGGGCGGTCCGCGTCGAGGTCGAAGCGGGCGGCCAGCGCCTGGCGCGTGAAGAGCATCTCCGGGTAGCTGTAGATGTCGAAGCGCGGGTGCCCGGTGAGGCGGATGTGCTCCTCGGGGACGCCGTGGTCGATGAGCAGCTCGCGAAAGCGCGGGCCCCAGGCGCAGTGGAGCATCTGCTCGGCGGCGAAGCGCCCGTCGGGGAGGAGGTACGAGCGCCCACAGGCCAGGTGCATCTGCTCGTAGGCCAGGTTGACGACCCACTTGCCGGTCATGCCGGCGCGGTAGAGATAGCGCTGGAGATCGCTGTCGTCGTAGTAGTACGGCAGCATCACGACCTCGCGGCGCGAGGGGCTCTGGCCGAGGGCGCGCACATGCTCGAGGCGCCCGTCCAGGCCGCGCGCGCGGACGTGATGGAGGAAGAGCAGCGCCGGGAGCATCTCGCGGTGCGTGTGCTCCCACGCCAGGCGCACGCTCGGCGCGCCATCCCGTGGCGCCGCGCTCACCCGATGAAGCCCAGCTGCGTCGAGAGCGAGCGGGGCTCCTCGACGGTCAGCATGTGGGCCGCGTCCGAGGAATACGAGAAGCGATCGTCGACTCCTGCGCCGCCCTCGCGGCCCGGGCCGCCCCACCAGGTAAAGGTCGGGCGGATGACGAAGTACTGGTCGTGGGCCGCGATGTTGCGAGCTTCGGCCACGGTGATCAGCGCCTCGTGGAGCTTCTCGCCCGGGCGGATGCCAATGACCTCGGCCGGGACGCCGGGGGCGATGGCCTCCGCGAGGACCTCGACCAAGCAGGCCGGCAGGCGCGGCACGAAGACCTCCCCGCCGCGGCCCTGGGCGAGCGCGAGCAGCACCAGGTCCACCACCCGGTTCATGCCGTTCCAAAAGCGCGTCATCTCCGGCACCGTCGGCGTCAGCTTGCCCTCCTCGCGGTGCGTGTTGAACAGCGGCACGACGCTACCCTTGCTGCCGACGACCTTGCCGTCGCGGACCAGTTCGAAGCGCGTCTCGTGGCCGCTCGCTCAGGAGTTGGCGGCGACGAAGAGCTTCGCCATGCAGAGCTCGGTCGCGCCGTAGAGGTTGATGGAGCTGACCGCGTTGTCGGTCGACAGCACCACGACGCACGAGACCTCGCGCTCGAGGGCGGCGTCGATGACGTTGCTCGCCCCGTCGACGCTGGTTCGGATGCCTCGGTCGGGTTGTCCTCGACGATGTGGACGTGCTTCATCGCGGCAGCCTGGATCACGATGTCCACGCCCGCGAAGGCGCGCATGAGGCGATCCTTGTCGCGGATGTCGCCGACGAACAAGCGCCGCCACGGATCGGGGAGCTCGCGGCTCGTGGCGTGATGCGCTGCTCGTCGCGCGAGAAGACAATCACCTTCTTGGGGTCGTGGTCGGCGAGCAGCCGGCGCGTGAAGGACTGGCCGAAGGAGCCGGTCCCGCCGGCGATGAGGATGACCTTGCCGGCGAGGTCCGGGGCGTTCTCAATCAGCGGCGCGAATTCGTACGCCGCGGTCGCGTCGCGGAGCGGCGGGCCGGACGCGAGTATCCGTTGAGGAGCGCTAGGAAACATAAACCACTTCCTCAAAGTATGGGGGCCGTCGACAGCTGTCAAAGCGGGCGATTATGAGGCCCGTCGGGCACACGTCGGCGTAGCCATCTGGCGATCTTCTATCAGAACTGCGTAGAGGAGGCGACGCGTCCCGCACCAGCGGCCAAGCCCAAACCGCCCAAGTCGGTCGCCACCGTCGAGGTGCCGACGGACACGGTGGGTCGGGTCGTCGTGAGTCGGGACACGGTGAGAGCTGCCAAGCGCGAACGGTTCACACCGCAGGGCGACGGCATCGGGTCGCTCGGCGCGCGCGGTGGGCCGAGCTGTTGCGCCGGACCTTCGCCTTCGACGTCTTGCCCTGCCTGGCCTGCGGGGGCCGTCGGCTGCTGCTGGCGGTCATCACCGACGCCATGGTGGCGCGCCGGATCCACCACCACCGGGGCTTGCCGTCGTCGCCCCCGCGCCCCGGGACGCCACGCGCCCCGCCGCAGATCCGTTTGGACCTGAGCGCCCCAGACGCCGATTTTCCAGGGTGTGACCGAGGTCCCACCACCCGACATCCATCGCGCACCACGCGTCTGCGGCCAAAAACACCCCGGCGCGGACAACGCTCTCGCGTCAGCGCGGCAGCTCTGGCTCTTGTGCAGTGACACGGCGCCGCCGTCGGGACCGGTCACCTGAAAGTGGGCGACGGGATCCTTTCATTGGGCCCGGATGCCCAGCTCCTTCACTGCGGCGTCAAAGTGGGGTCCCGTCACTGCGCCATCCCTCGAAGGATCGATCTTGCCTCGGCATCAGGCATTGCGTATCGCTGCAGGGCGGTGTTGAAGTCGGGGGCTTGTACCCTGGTCGGATAGTTCAGGTCGTTGGGGGGACGCCAGCCGCGGGGGCCGGAAGGGTCATCTCGATGAGGAGCTCTGCCCGCGCAATGGGCACTCCCTGGGGCCCCTTGCGCGGAACATTGTCCATGACGTTCAAGGCGTGCCACCGGTGCCCAGCCGTTCGGAACCGCCCGGTGAGGGACTGAATGGTCAGGCCTCTCGGTTTCGAGGCATCCGTGGGCTGCGTGGCGTCGCCCCCGCGCACGTGACGAAGCCAAGCGTCAGCCGCTGCGACCAGGGGATCACGGATCAGCGGCACCTCTGACGAGACGGCGGGCGGGCGGCCGGGTGGTGGTCCCATCAGGGGGGAAAGCAGTCGAAGGTGAAGCCGTTGCCATCATGTTTACTGAGATCCAGCGTCGCGTCGCCCTCCAGCGCGATCGGGGTCAGCGCCTCGGTCCCAGCCGGTAGCTCGTCGAGGCGAGTCACCTTGTAACGGAAGGGCCATGTCAGTGAGTAGCCGTCGACAAAGCCGGGAACGTCCTCCAGCTCGAAGGGAGGCGTGGGCACGGCCAGGAGATAGATGTTGGCGACGGCGCCGTCGGGGACGCGCACGATGGCGCTCTCCACGTGACGCCCCGGGATCTTGTAATACTGCGGCCGCTTGGGGCGCTGCTCCTGACCTTCAGTGCCCGCGTCGACCACCACGATGCGCGACGAGAAGAAGCGCGGGTCGTCGCGGCAATAGGAGGCAAGGCCAATCTCATAGGACGTGCCCGAATAGAGCGTGCTCGGGACCTGGAAGTCGAGGCCGAGCTCGAACACCGAGCCTCCCGGCGCTCCCGCGATTCGGATGGTGCTGTATGCAAATCCCCCTGGGTCGCGCCCTTCGGGGCTGTCGACCCACTCCCCCCCGGTCCCGGTGTCCGCGGGGACGTCGGCCTGAACCTTGAGCCCATCGATGGTGCAATCGGGCCCGCTGTTCTGCGTACACCACTTGCCGATCCCCTGAAAGGGATCGAGCTCCACCTGGTAGAAGTGATGCCCGAGATGTGGCCAATCCCAGGTCGCCACATGGGCCGCATAGTTGCCAAAGAGATCGCCCAGATCGAGCCCCTCCTGGGCCAGATAGAAGCGCATCTTCTGGAGCGTCGACCCGGGGGTCAGGTCGCTGTCGCCGGAGAGCCGACCGATGAGGTACGGCTTGCCCGCATAGTGACTGACGAAGGCCCACCAGGTGCCGAGCCCGTAGAAGCGCGCCCCCAGCCCCTGGTCGTCGATGTTCTTCTCCTGGTAGGGCTGACTGGACTTGAAGACATGTTTCTCCAGGGCAAAATCCCACCTCCCCTCGAACGCCAGCGGGATCGTCGGATAATAGGTCAGCCCGGTGGTCATCCAAGACTTGACCCCGGTGAGCACGTAGTGGGACATGATCTCCGCGAACGCCTCCCCCGAGATGCCGCGAATGTAGTGA
>JAAZYN010000020.1 GCA_014239625.1 Myxococcales bacterium
TGCGTCCGAACCCATCGGCGAGAAGTTCAAGAGCTTCTTCGATATGAAGCCCGCGTAAGGAACCATCATGTCGGAATCTCCCCTGGTTCGAGACCTCATCAGCGTTGGCGAGGTCGGCAGTGAATACACCGTCCGGGGCTGGGTTCGGAGTCGCCGCGGCTCCAAGAACGTCAGCTTCGTGATCGTCACCGATGGGTCGACCATCAAGACGATTCAGTGCGTCGTCGACGGCGACACTGACGTCTCCGAAGCGGACATGGCGCGGGTGCAGACCGGCGCGTCGGTCGTGATCGACGGGGTCCTCGTCGAGTCCAAAGGCAGAGGGCAGCGCGTCGAGATCAAGGCGCTCAGGCTCCGCGTCATCGGCGACGCCGACCCCGAGACCTATCCGCTTCAGAAGAAGGGCCACAGTATGGAGTTTCTACGCTCCATCGCGCACCTGCGGAGTCGGTCGAACACCTTTGGAGCGGTGTTTCGGATCCGGGCCACGCTGGCGCAGGCGACGCACCGGTTCTTTGCGAACCGCAGCTTCCAGTGCGTGCAGACCCCCGTTATCACCGCGAGCGACTGCGAAGGCGCCGGTGAGATGTTCGAGGTCAGGGCGGGCAAAGATCACTTCTTCGGCCGTGAAGCCATGCTCACGGTCAGCGGTCAGCTCAACGCTGAGGCGCTGGCCTACGGCCTGGGGCGGGTCTACACGTTTGGTCCCACGTTTCGCGCCGAGAACTCGAACACAAGTCGGCACCTGGCTGAGTTCTGGATGATCGAGCCCGAGGCGGCCTTCTTCGATATTCACGACGACATGGATCTCGCCGAGGATTACTTGAAGGCGCTGATCGATTCGGTCTTCGAGCACAATGAGGACGACCTTCAGTTCCTGGGTCGGTTCGTCGACAAGAGCCTGATCGACACCCTCGACATGACGCGCGGGGCGACCTTCGTGCGGCTGACCTACACCGAGGCCGTCGACGTCCTGAAGAAGTCCGGAGTGGCATTCGAGTTCCCGGTGGGTTGGGGCGTCGACCTCCAGACCGAGCACGAGCGGTTTCTGACCGAAGAGCACTTCAAGAGGCCGCTGATCATCCGGGACTATCCGAAGGAGATCAAAGCATTTTATATGTTCGGCAACGACGACGGAAAGACCGTCGCCGCGATGGACGTATTGGTGCCCCGTATCGGTGAGATCATCGGGGGCAGCCAGCGCGAGCATCGACGCGAACGGATCGAGGAGCGGCTGCTGGCCGATGGCATGGAGCTCGAGGATTACAGCTGGTATCTCGACCTCCATCGATTCGGCGCGGTGCCGCACGCCGGTTTTGGGTTGGGGTTCGAGCGCGCCGTCATGTTCTGCACCGGGATGTCGAACATCCGCGACGTAATCCCGTTTCCGCGGTCGGTGGGTGCCGCCGCCTTCTAGCCCGCGAGGGTTGTCGCGCCTGACGTCACCAGCCTGCCGTCCGTGCCGCGCTTGCCAGCGCGAAAGCCGCTCGGCTTCGCTCGACGTTCATGGCACATGCGGGTCACCCTGGGCGTTCATGGTCTCCGGGCCTCGGCCGGTACTCCACGAGCCTCGACCAGCGCACCCCCTCGGCCGGCGCTCTCCCACCGATCCGCGCCAAGGTGTCAGCGCGCGTCTCCTCTTCACCGTCGCAGGGTGTTGGTCACCGCGATGACCGAACGCGCCGCGTAGGCGATGTCGTCGTCGGTGGTGCTGCGCCCAAGCCCGAACCTTAGTGACGAGTATGCAAGCGCGTCGGGCAGGCCCATGGCCTTGAGGACGTGGCTCGGCTCGTCGCTGTCGGTGCTGCACGCGCTGCCGCTGGAGACGGCGACGTGGGACCGCAGGCCCTCCAACATGTCCGTCCCCGGGACCCCCGGGATGGACACATTCAGATTGTTGGGCAAGCGGTCTTCCAATACGCCGTTGAGGCGCAGGTCGGCGATCCCAGCGCTGAGCTGCGCAAGCAGGCTGTCGCGAAGCTTCGCCTGGCGCCGCCCTTCGGGCTCCATCTCGGCGGCGGCCAACTCGCAGGCCTGACCGAACCCGACGATCCCCGCCACGTTGAGGGTCCCGCCACGCATGCCGCTCTCGTGTTGGCCGCCGTCGATGAGGGGTCGGAGCCGCACCCTCGGGTCACGGGATCTGACGATGAGTGCACCGACCCCTTTAGGGCCGTACATCTTGTGGGCGGACAAGGCTGCGAGATGAATCGTGTTGGTCCGAACGTTCATGGGGACGCGCCCGGCGGCCTGCGTGAGATCGGATACGAAAAAGACCCCTCGCTCGGCGCACATGGCCCCGATCTGGTCCACCGGGTGGAGCGTCCCAGTCTCGTTGTTGGCCGCCATCACACACACCGCCAGGGTGTCGGACCGGATCGCCCGAGCCAGGGTGTCCACGCTGACCCGGCCGGCGTCGTCCACACCCACCTCGGTGGTCTCGACGCCGCTACGCGCCAGCGCTTGCGCCACGCTCAGGACGGCCTTGTGCTCGGTCGGCAAGGTCACCAGGTGTCGCCGCTGGGGGCTCATGGCGAAGAGCCCCTTGAGGGCAAGGTTCAACGCCTCGGTCGCGCCGCTGGTGAAGACCACCTCCTTGGGCGTCGTCCCTACCAGGCGGGCTACCTGGATGCGCGCACGATGCACCCCTTCGGCGGCCGCTCGCCCATACGTGTGCGTGCTGGACGACGGGTTCCCGAAGTGCTCGGTCAGGTACGGAAGCATCGCGTCGACGACCCGGTCGTCGCAGGGCGTCGTGGCGTGGTGGTCGAGGTAGACGGGTTCGCGCATGGCGCTCATGGCCTAACCCGGGCGGTGGCATTCCTGCAACCTACGGATCAGCGTCTCCAGAGCGTTGGTCGCCAACACGACCATCTCCGCGTCGCCCGACGCCAGCCCCCCCAGGAGATCCCGATGGCGGTCCCCATCGGCTACGGCAACGCCGTGAAGCGTAAGCAGCTCCTCAGCGGCTTGGCAGCGAGCGTCCGGGTCGTCCGCCCGCACAAGCCGCCAGAGACGGTCGACGCGTTGGATCACTCTCCGATATTTAATCAAACGCCGCCCGCCGTCCACTAATGAATCACCTGTCATTAGACCAGATTGAGCACCGGACACCCGAAGTCGAGTATCGAAGATGCCGTTCGAGACCCCATAACCCGGGGCGGCGCCGCGCCATTCCGTCTCGCCGGTTGGATCTGGTACACTCGGCCGCCGTGATGACAAGCCTGAACGCGCCTCCAGGGTTCGAGCGGACGTTGATCCGCGAAGCGACCCTGGCCGATCTCGATCTCGACGCCATCGCCGCCTTCGCCAACCAGCGGGCGCCCGCTTTGGCCGCGCACATGGATCCACCGCAGCTGGCACGCCAGTTCGGGTTGGCGGGTCCAGCGGGGCGTGACCTCGTGCCGACCGCCGCGGGGCTCTATGTGTTTGGGCGTTGGCCCCAGGCGATGCGGCCGCAGTGGGGGGTCGCGGCGATTCGGGTGGACGGCCGAGTGCTGGCTGACCCCCTGACCGCCAGCGAGAGCCTCGACGGCCCCGTGCCGGCGCTGGTCCAGGCGGTCATCGCGTTCGTCGCGGAGCACACTTACTCGGTGGCCGATCAGGTCGATAGGACCACCACCCATGAGTACCCCGCTGCGGCGCTTCGAGAGGCGCTGACCAACGCCCTGGTGCATCGAGATCTGCGCCTTCCGGCGCGTGTCTCGGTCACCGCGTTCAACGACCGCCTCGAGATCTGGAGCCCGGGCCCAGCCAACGCGAAGCTCGAGCTGGACAGCGTCGCCCAACTCGGCGGCATGTCCATCGCGCGAAACCCTATCGTGGCGGCGATGGCGCGGGGCCTGGAGCTCATCGACCAGATCGGTCGCGGGTTGCCCACGATCCGTCGATCCTGCCAACGCGACGGTGGCGGTGATCCGATCTTCGACACCGACGACTACGGGGTCCTCGTCACGCTGCCATCCTCGCTGGCCAAGCCGAGGGGACGACAGAGCCTCCGGCGCCAGTGAGCGGAACACCGGCGGGGCCAGCCCCACGGGATTGGGGGGAGGGCCCCCTTGTAGCTCGGAGCCGGACCATGAGGGGCATGTGTGCGCTGCGGAAAAAGGGGGCCCGGAAAAGGGGGGCTGGCCTGTCACCGGGCTGATGGATGACGGCCGAAGGCTTCTCTCAGCAGCGTCATGGCGGCCCGCAGGTCGCGATGAACCGCGGAGCGGCTGCGCTCTTGGTGCCTCGCGATCTCCACCACGGTGTATTCCTCGGCGTGCCGAAGCCACACGGTCTCGCGCAGGGTGCTGGGGAGCCTCCACAGATGGCTCCGAACGGCCAACCGTGTCTCATGTGGCGGCGTCCAGCTGGGCTCTTGCCAGTTCGCCGCTGGTCGCGCCAGATGCTGACGCCATCGCTCGCCTCGGCGGAGGGCTGAGGTCACCGCCCCGCGCACGCACGCGTAGGCATGGCTGGAAAGCGCCGCGCCACCTGGTCGGAAGGTGAACAGCGCTTGGGCCAGACCATAGCCGGCTGCGCTCCCCAAGGCGTCTTCATCCACCAGCCGGTCGTCGCGCGCTGCATGGGTGTAGGCAAATCGTCGGCAGAGGTCGTAAAGAGATTCTTCATCGGTCACTTGGAGCTCCTGCGGTCATCGTCTGACAGGCGCGATCAACTGCATGATCGCGGCTGTGAGGTGACCAGGAGCAAGCGCCGTTCCAAGACCGCGACCCAGCAGCTGCGGGCCCGCCGTCGCTCAGCTGGGGTCCAGGGTACCCGCCAGGCGGCTCAGCTGGGGACTCTCGTCCCCCGCCTCATGGGTCCTTGCACGCCTTGACCGCCTTGACCGATTCGGCCTCCGCCATGCACTCGACCTGGTCGCTGGTGCCGTCGGCCATGCATGTCAGGGTGCAGTCTTCGATGCGCTTGGCCTCGCGGCCGCTCTTTTTGATCGACTCCCACTCGGTTTTGGCCTTCTCGACGTTCTCTTCGGCCTTCTTCCGGTCAGCGCCAGCGGCACCGCGAGCTCGCTTCAAGATCTCCTGGAAGTGAAGTTCGAAGGACTTCGTGCAGGCGGCCGCGCACTGCTTCTGAGTGGGCTTGCTGGGCCCACATGCGGCGACCGAGACGACAAACGCAAGGGCGGCGAGACAACGCTTAAGGGGCATGAGCTGGGACCTCTAGTTTCGAACCAGCGACACTCGGGTCGAGCTCGCTGGAACCTTGACCAATGCGGCTGGCGGGGCCGTCGTGTGGTCGTAGAGCACACCCGAGTCGGCGTTGTCCAGCGCCGAGCGCGTGGCGCGCACCTCGATGAGCGTCTGGTCATCGCTCACGGACGCGATCTGCGCCTCGGTGACTCCGATCACGTGCCACACGATGGGGCCGTCGAACACGGCGCCGGCTGTTCGGGTCAGCTCGATCGAGGTCCCGGCGTCACGCGGCGTCAGCGCGGTGCCGTCAAACAAGGTGAAGGCACCGCTGCCACCAGGTGCGACCCACACCCACAGCGGGTGCGGTGTGGTCGCGTAGGAGTCGATCGCGTCGGGATCGACGACCCATGGGCAACGCGATCCGGTAGAACACGGGGATGTCAGGGCCATCGGAGCTGAGCCACTGCATCGCGATGTGGCCATCGGCCCCGTCCAGCCTGGCGATGGTCAGGTGAGACCTGGTCTCGTCGAGGTGATCGAGGTCGACGGTGGCCTCTCCTCCATCGGGCACCCAGGTCGCGCCGGCCGCGGGTCGCCACACCAACGCATCGGGCGGGGTGTAGAGCTCTGCCAGGGGCAGGCCCGGGTAGAGGTATCCCGGGTCGTAGTTCATCGCCTCGTCGGTGGTGGCGGTGGTACCCAGGACGAACCCCGCTCAGGGGATCCGTAAGACCTGCTCGCCGCGGCGCTGGGTCAGGCCGTCGTCGTCGATGGTGAGCACCGTCGCGCCGCTGACGATCGTCGTCGGGCCGCCGTCAGCGTCGGGGCTGACCTCCGCGTCTTGGCTGACCTCTCCGATGGTATCTGGGCGTTGGGCGCCGCTGGGGCCGCCCGGTGGTGGCGCCGAGCAGCCGGACAACGTGAGCCCCAGCAGTAGCAGGGCCGACAGTGTGCTGTGTGGCAGCATGGGCTCAGTCCGTGCTGGCGGTCGGGCGCGATCGCGCAGGAGTTCGATAGGGTAGGGGCATGATGTCGGTGCGTCCGGCTCCGTGACCGGAGCGAAGGTCGCCGAAGGCTGAGCGCTGCCATGAAACCCTCCCCGGTGTCCCGAACACCACCCGCGCGTTGCCGCCGCGGGGTCCCTGTCGTATGACCTATGTACCGCTGAATCATCACGCCTGCTGTTCCAGGACTGCGCTATGAATCGAACTCTTCACGTCGTCAGCGTCGCTGCGCTGTTCCTCAGCGTCAGCGCCCCGACCTCCGCACGGTCGGCGAAGATCCGCGTCGCGGTGATGTCCTTCGAGTCCGCCTCCACCGACGCCGAGTACGCGGCCCTTGGTAAGGGACTGCAAGCGATGATCACGACCGATCTCAACGCCGTGGGCGCCTACGAGCTGATCGAGCGCGCGCGGCTGTCGGACATCCAGGCCGAGCTCAAGTTGGCCAAGACCGGCGCCATCAACAAGAAGACGGCGGCCCGCATCGGTAAGCTCTCGGGCGCGAGCCACCTGCTCACCGGCACGGTGACCATCCTCGGCGGCAAGATGCGCATCGACGCCCGGATGTTCGCCACACAGAGCGGCAAGATCTTGTTGGCTGAAGAGATCACCGGCGCCAAAGATGAGTTCTTCGATCTCCCCAAGAGGCTCGTGAAGAAGATGGTCGGCGTGACCGGCGTCAAGATGACGCCCAAGGTGCGGGTCAAGGTCAGCCGGGTCCACACCGCCGACTTCAAGGCGTTCAAGACGTACAGCGACGGGATCGCTGCCTACGACGCCAAGCAATACAAGAAGTCCATCGTCTTGTTGAAGGCGGCCGCCAAGATCGACCCTGACTTCCGGCTCGCCAACCTGACGCTGGCCGACTACGAAGAGAAGATCGCCAAGATGAAGACGCTGGCCGTCACGACGGCGGTCAACAAACGACGGGAAGAGGAGATCAAGCGCAACGCAGGGGCTTCCAAAGAGGCCAAGGAGATCGAAGGCCTGTGGGAGATGTCCCGAAAGCCTGGAAAAGGCGCCGCGGTGGAGCGTCTGTGGGGACTCTATCGCCTCTTTCAGACGTACCACAATCCGGGCCGAGAGATGCGCAATCTGTTGAAGCTCGAGGACCGCTTCGAGATCGAGCGCGTCGCTGACGCGCTGGCGGCTCAGTACTTGGCCGGGGCCCAGAAGCTCTTCCCACGGGTGCCGCTGCTGCCGCTGAACCACAGCACGTTCAACTGGAGCCGCGAGCCGCGGAACGAGCGGGACACCAAGCGGCTGTATGGGAGCACCAATACCGCGCGGTATTCGTGGCACAAGATGTGTCGGCGCCTTCACCTGACCGCCAAGGCCTGCGGTCAGTTCATGGTCACGGCCGCCGCCAAGCTGCTGAAGGCCGGAGCCGGTCGGGACGAGGTGTTCGACGTGTTCAGAGACGCCGGCAAGACGTTTCGGCACGCCTTGGCCATCGACGCCTCCACGGTGGCGTTTTCCAACGCTCAGAAGCTCACCAAAGACCCCCGGCGCTCCGCCAGGATGGTCGAGGAGGTAGAAGCCAACCGCAACGTCAAGAAGCTGCTCAAACAGTGCGGCAACGCCCTCATTCGCGAGGCGCTCATGACCGACGGCTGGAGCAGCAGCTGGAAGCACCACTGCGACAGCTCTCGCTACCGCGACCTGAAAGGCCCTATGTCCCCGCAGCTCGCCCGGGCGGTCGGAGCGGACCGGACCATCGAGCGCTACAAGCCGTTGCTGGTGGGGGGGACGCCGGTCTGGATCTTCGGCCACCGGGACATCATGACCGGTCCGAAGACCGAACAGCACAGCACGAAGAGCGTCGTCTACTACGCGCCAAAACCTGAAAAATACGGAATCTTGAGCGTGCTGGGTGACGGCAGATCGACCACGCCCAGGGTCTCCCTGGAGACCTCCTTCGTGCCCCCCCCCTCCTGGTACCCTGGTAGGGGGGCCTACCGGCCCGGCAAGGGAGACACCGGCATCAGATACGAGGACGACTCTGCGCGTGCCGGCGCGGCGCGACCCCGGATCGTCCTGGGTGTCGGCCTGGTCGATCTGGACGTCGCCGTGCGTGACAACCCCGACACCGGGCAGCGTGAGGTCGGGCGCCCGATGAGGGGGTACGGGGTCATGCTCGACGCCGCGGGCCTTCACCTCGTCGAGATCAACGAAGACTCGGGACAGCGCCAGATCTACCGCACGAACCGCTACGCTGACTTGAGGTTGGCCTGGAAGCGGGTAGGCTTCAAGGTGTTGAAGTCGAAACCCTCGAAGGTTCAGAGCAAGGATGTGATTCGGTGGAACGTGACCGTCTCTGGGAAGAGCCTCAAGGCGAAGGTCGGCGGCAAGAGCGTCTCCTTCGCGCTGCCCAACAAGCTCGAGACGGGCTACGTGGGGCTGTGGTTCGACGGCCCGGGATACGTCCATTTCTCCAAGCTCAAGCGCTAGGAGCCCTGGGCAGACCGATGAACACCGACTCCGAACGCGATATCGGCCGCGTCGGCGTCGTCGTGGCGGTGCAGAGCGTCGCGGATGCCACACCGGATCGCGGAGCGCCGAAGAGGCTCGGCCTGGCGTCTGGCGCCGGCCTCCCCATGGGTCCCACTGGCAGCTGCTGTTCAGCGCGCCGGAGCCATGGAGCGTTGCTGTCCAGCGCAAAGGCCGGCCGACGCAGCGCTGACGTCGGCCCTCTCGAGGAGGCCAGACCAGGAGCTGGGTCGACGAGGCGCCGAGTGACGCGGGGGGACGCCACGCCCAGGCTCCTGGCGTGAGCGCTTCACCATGGCACCGGTTCGTGCTCGTCGCGTTGGCGTTGTGGCTGGGCCTCCCCGCCGTCTCCAACTGCCATGCGCGCCCGCCCGCACACAAAGGGGTGATCGTCGCTCAGGGTGCGTCGACCATCAACGGGTCGGTCACGGTCACCGACGAGAGCGGGCTGCGGGTGATGCGGTTCTCCCCGGGCGGGTCTCGGCAGACGGCCATCATCCGGGGGCGCCCCAACCACTTGGAGCTCGAGTATTCGCGTGCGGTCATCGCGGCCCTCGGCATCGTCGCGGAGCCTCGAAGCGCGCTCATCGTCGGCCTGGGTGGGGGCGCCATTCCCGCGTTTCTGCGCCATCACTATCCCAAGATGCGCATCGACTGTGTGGACATCGACCCGGTGGTCGTGCGCTTCGCCAAGCTGCACTTCGACTTCAAAGAGGACGCCCGGATGAAGGCGCACGTCGCCGATGGACGGAAGTTCATCGAAGACGCCGCGGGGCGCTGGGACCTCATCGTGTTGGACGCCTTCAGCTCATCGGAGATCCCGCGCCATCTGGCGACCAAGGAGTTTCTCCAGGCGGTGTCCGCGAAGCTCGCCGTGGGCGGCGTCGCCGTCGCCAACGTCTGGCAGCCGCGCTACAATCGCCACTATTACTCGATGCGAAAGACCTACCGGGCGGTCTTCAAAGAGCTTCATTTTGTGCAAGTCCCTCGCGGCAGCGACATCTTCCTGGCGTTGAACACGACGCCGAGGCTCGATCTTGCCAAACTGACCGCCCGCGCCGGTACGGTCGCCAAGGCCAAGAAGTTCTCGTTTGACCTCCTGCGATACATCCGTCGTGGTTACTTCGCTGACGGAGGGGTGCTGCGCGGCGAGGTCCTCGTGGACGCTCAGCGGTAGCGCTTTGGCGCGGCGCGAGCGCCTCGGGCTTCGTGTGGTTCGGCGCCATGCCTGCTCGCGGTCGAGGCCGAGCGTCGGCCAGGCGGCTCATCGCGGCAGGCTCGAGCGCGGCCGCGGAACGTGCCGGTGCGCCGCCGGTGCGTCATCGCGGGGCCCCGCCGGTGTTCGATGGGCCCGGCGATCCGGCCCCCCCACGCCGGCCGGGATCTCCTGAAGTCAATCACTGGGCCGATCTGCGTTGCCGTCAGGTCCTCCCGGCGCCAGGCGCAGCACCGGGCTGAGCCGCCGGAAGCTCCGCTGTGGCTCGGGAACAAGGTGCTTCGCCTCGGGGCCGGCCTGTGCTATTCGCCGGTTCTAACCCGTTCGGGGAGATGTCCATGGCGGCCCAAGGTTCCGGACTTATCGCTCGCATCGTCGTCACGCCGCGTCGCGACGTGCTCGACCCCCAAGGTGCTGCGGTCCAGGGCGCGCTCGCGTCCCTGGGCTTCGAGGAGGTCTCCCGTGTGCGCATCGGACGCTTCATGGAGGTCGAGCTGCACACCGACGACCGGGTCGTGGCGGAGCAGCGCGTGCACAAGATGTGCGAACAGCTGTTGGCCAATCCGGTGGTCGAAGACTTCAGCTTCGAGCTCACGACGCGGGGCACCGGGGCGTGACGGTCACCGCGGCCGTCGTGGTCTTTCCGGGGTCCAACTGCGACGAAGATTGCCGCCACGTGCTCTCGGATGTGCTCGATGTGTCCACCCAGATGGTCTGGCACAAGGAGAGCGCCTTGCCGGACGTGGATCTGGTGGTGCTGCCCGGGGGCTTCAGCTACGGGGACTACCTACGCAGTGGAGCCATCGCGCGGTTCTCCCCGGTGATGAAGGCGGTGGTGGAGCACGCGCGAGCGGGCGGGCTCACCTTCGGCATCTGCAACGGCTTCCAGATCCTGACCGAGGCTGGGCTGCTGCCGGGCGCGCTGCGTCACAACCGCGGGCTCAAGTTCGTGTGTCAAGACGTCACCGTTCGGGTGCAGCACAGTGACTCGGCGCTGACGTCCCGGGCCGTGGCGGGTGACGATCTGATCATTCCGGTGGCCCACAACGAGGGCTGCTACTACGTTGGCCCCGAGATCTTGGAGCGTCTGGAGGGCGAGGGACAGGTCTTGCTGCGGTATGTGGATCCGGATGGTGAGGTCCGTGGGCAGGCTGCGGTCAATGGGTCCCTCGCGGCCGTCGCCGGGATCTGCAACTCGGCGCGCAACGTGTTCGGCATGATGCCTCACCCAGAGCGCTGCTCGGAGGCGCTCGTGGGCGGACCGGCGTATGGATCGAAGAACACCGATGGCAGGCGACTGTTCGAGGGGCTTGTGGCTGCGGCGGCAGGAGGTGGTGCGTGAGCCCGGAGTTCCACAACAACGTCCCCATTACTCCGGAGCTGGTCGCCGAGCACGGCTTGAGCCCCGACGAATACGACCGCCTCCTGGATGTCATGGAGCGCGAGCCTACGCTTGTCGAGCTCGGCATCTTCTCGGTGATGTGGTCCGAGCACTGCTCTTACAAGAGCTCGCGCGTCCACCTCGGTCGCTTCCCGACGGACGGGCCGCACGTCCTGCAGGGCCCGGGGGAGAACGCCGGCGTCGTCGACGTGGGCGATGGTTGGGCGGTCGCCTTCAAGATGGAGAGTCACAACCACCCATCCTTCATCGAGCCGTTCCAGGGAGCCGCTACCGGTGTCGGTGGCATCATGCGCGACGTGTTCACCATGGGCGCGCGGCCCATCGCCAGCCTGAACTCGCTGCGGTTTGGGGCCCCCGACCACCCCAAGACCAAATACCTGGTGGAGGGCGTCGTGGCGGGGATCGGGAGCTACGGCAACTGCATGGGCGTGCCCACTGTGGGCGGGGAGGTCACCTTCGACCCGAGCTACAACGGCAACATCTTGGTCAACGCATTTACCCTGGGTTTGCTCAAGGCCGACGGGATCTTTCGCGGCTTCGCCAGTGGGGTGGGCAACCCGGTGATGTACGTGGGCGCCAAGACCGGCCGCGACGGTGTTCATGGCGCTACGATGGCGTCCGACACCTTCGATGACGAGGCGGAGCAGAAGCGCCCCACGGTCCAAGTGGGAGACCCATTCACCGAGAAGCTGTTGCTCGAAGCGTGCCTCGAGCTGTTCGCCACCGACTACTGTGTGGGGATCCAGGACATGGGGGCCGCTGGGCTCACCAGCTCCAGCTTCGAGATGGCCGACCGGGCCGGTACCGGGCTCATTCTGGACCTCGACAAGGTGCCTCAGCGGGCCGAACACCTGACGCCCTATGAGTTGATGCTGTCGGAGAGTCAGGAGCGCATGCTCCTCGTGGCGCGCAAGGGGACCGAGCAGGCGATCGTCGACATCTTCGACAAATGGGATCTCGACGCGGTGGTGGTGGGTGAGGTGACCGACAGCGGTGAGGTCGCCGTCCTCTGGGGGGGAGAGACGGTGGCGCAGATCCCGGTGGCGCCCATCGGCGATGAGGCGCCGCGTTACGAGCGACCCTACGCGGCGCCGACGGACCTGGAACAGCGCCAGAGCCTCGACTTGTCCGCCATCATCGACGTCGCGCCCGGGGCGCCCGCAGCGGACGCGGCCGTCAAGCTGGTGGGGGCGCCGAATCTGGCATCGCGGCAGTGGATCTACCGTCAATATGACCACATGGTCCGACTGGGTACCGTCATCCGCCCCGGGGAGGGTGACGCAGCCGTCATCCGGTTGCCCGACAGCGACCGGGGCGTCGCGATGTCGGTGGACTGCAACCCACGCCTGGTGTGGCTGGACCCACAGCGCGGTGGCGCCGCAGCGGTCGCCGAGTCGTGTCGCAACCTCGCCTGCGTCGGAGCGCAACCGGTCGGGACCACAGACTGCCTGAACTTCGGTAACCCAGAGCGGGCGGAGGTCATGTGGGAGTTCGTGCGCGCCATCGATGGCATCGCGGAGGCCTGCCGTGCGTTTGGTGCACCGATCGTCAGCGGTAACGTCAGCCTCTACAACGAGACCGGCGACGTCTCGGTCAAGCCGACGCCCTCGGTGGGTGTCGTCGGGGTCATCGAGGATGTCCACCGGGCGGTCGGAATGGGGTTCCGCGAGGCGGGTCTCCAGGTCGCCTTGCTGGGGGAGTTGGAGGGTGTCGAAGGAGCCTCGCTGGCGGGGTCGGTGTATCTGGCGGACCTCTTTGAGGTCTGCGCGGGTCGGCCGCCAGCCATCGACTTCGAGCGGGAGCTGGCGGTCCAGGGCACCTGCCGCCGTTTGATCGCCTCCGGGGTGGTGCGAGCGGCACACGATCTGGGCGAGGGCGGACTTGTCATGGGGCTCGCGGAGATGTGTTTCGGTGGCCCCGGGGTCAACCCCGTAGGGGTGCGTATAGAGGCCAACCCGTTGGGGCGGCTGGACCAGCTTTTGTTTGGCGAGGACCCTGGGCGAATCCTGGTAGCTTACCGCCCCGACGACGGCGCCGCTGTGGAGGCCGAGGCCAAGGCCAACGGGTGCCCGCTCACCGTCCTGGGTATGACCGGTGGGGGGCGCCTGGTGGTCGGTGCCCATCTGGACGTCTCGGTGGACGCGTTGGCGTCCTCCTGGGGGAACGGCTTTGAGAGGGCCGTGGGCCTGGGGGCGAGCTGATGTGTGGTGTGTTTGGAGTGTGGGGTGTGCCGGAGGCGTCTCGCATCACCTATCTGGGACTCCATGGCTTGCAGCATCGGGGTCAGGAGAGCGCCGGTATCGTCACGGCTCGTGGCGATCAGCTCTACAGCTTCAAGCGGATGGGACGAGTCGCCGACGTCTTCAACGAGTCCGCGCTCGATGCCCTGCCGGGGACGGTCGCCATCGGCCACGTCCGCTATTCGACTCAGGGCATGTCCATCGTCAAGAACGCCCAGCCGTTCGCGGTCGAGTTCGCCGGCACGTCTCTCGCCATCGCCCACAACGGCAACCTCACCAACGCGGGCGAGCTGCGGGCGGAGCTCGAGGCGGCCGGGTCCCTCTTCCACACCACCATGGACACGGAGGTCTTCGTGCACCTGCTGGCGCGGGCGAAGGGGACGCTGGTGGACCGGCTGCAGAAGGTGCTTCCGCGTGTTCGCGGCGCCTACAGTTTGCTGATCTTGACCCCTGATCAGATGGTCGCGGTGCGCGATCCGCACGGGTTCCGCCCGCTGATCGTCGGACGCGCCCCTAGCGGCGGTCCCGTCTTCGCGAGTGAGAGCAGCGCTCTGCGCCTGGTCGAGGCGGTCGCCGAGAGGGAGGTCGAGCCCGGTGAGATCGTTCGGGTCGATGCGGACGGAGAGACGTCGCATCGTGTCGGCGCGTCTCTGCCGCAGCCGCACCAGTGCATCTTCGAGCACATCTACTTCGCGCGGCCGGACTCTCAGATCTTCGGCGCTCGTGTGTACGAAGTGCGCAAGGCCATCGGTCGACGGCTCGCACGCGAGGAGCCCGTCGCGGACGCCGATGTGGTCATCCCGGTACCCGACAGTGGGACCGCAGCTGCGCTCGGCTATGCTCAGGAGGCCGGCGTCCCCTACGAGATGGGGTTGATAAGAAGCCACTATGCGGGCCGCACGTTCATCGAGCCGTCGAGCTCCATTCGTCACTTTGGCGTCAAGTTGAAGCTCAGCCCGGTGGAGCATGTGATCCGCGACCGCGTCGTGGTGGTCGTCGACGACAGCATCGTACGTGGGACCACCAGCCGCAAGATCGTGCGGATGTTGCGCGAAGCGGGCGCGAAGGCGGTCCACATGCGCATCGCCTGCCCGCCGACGAAGAACTCGTGCTTTTACGGTATCGACACGCCGACGACGGCGGAGCTGATCGCGTCGACGCACTCCGTCGACGCCATCGCCGATTTTCTCGACGCGGACTCGCTGGCCTACTTGAGCATCGACGGGTTGCACGACTCGGTGACGGGGCGCCCGGGCTTTTGCGACGCGTGCTTCACGGGGAACTATCCCGTCCCGGTACCCCAAGTGCGCTTTGAAGGGCGTCTGACCGAAAGGGATTAATGGGCAACGCGCTTCATCTCTTTACGCTTGGCCGCATCCCGGTCTACGCCAACGTCTGGTTCGCGCTGATTCTCGGTTTTCTGGCGGTGAACCAGCCCAGCCTCGGGCACTCGTTGGGCCTTATGGCCGCCTGGTCTGCCAGCCTGCTGGTGCACGAGATGGGCCACGCCCTGGTGGCGCAGCGCTATGGGTTGCAGCCCCAGATTTTGCTGCACGGGATCGGCGGGCTGTGTTTCCACGCCCCTATCGCCGACGACCGGAAGAACGCATTCATCGTGGCCGCCGGGCCCGGTCTCGAGATCATCTTCGGCCTGATGATACTGGGGCTTCAGACCGTGCTGGAGTCGACCTCCTTCGAGCTGCTGTGGGAGGATCAGGGCGGCGACGCCTACGAAGGCACAGCTTTCGGCAGCATGCTCCATTGGACCGTGCGCTTCAGCATCATCTGGGGCCTGGTCAACCTGGTGCCGCTGCATCCGCTCGACGGGGGCCTGCTGTTCCGGTTGTGGATGCGCCGCAAGAAACATCCGATCGACGCCGACAAGATCACCCACATCGTGAGCATCTTCGTGGGTGTCGCAGGGGTGATGTGGGGCATGACGAACCAGTACTGGTTCGTGGTGCTCCTCGGCGGGATGCTGGCGTACAACAACTGGGAGGCTTTGAGCCAGCTCAGCCTCGGTCACCCGTCCTCTCGCACGACCAACAACGAGTTCGCCGAGGTGTTGTCCACAGACGCCGAGGCGGCGTTCGCCGCGAACGACTGGCAGGAGGCCGCGCGGCTGGCCCACCAGCTGCGGGACCAGGCGAACACGCCGAAGACGCTTCAGGCGCGTGCCTTCGAGCTGATCGTTTTGAGCAACGTCGCGCTTGGGCGCTGGGATGAGGCCGCTGGTTTTCTCGATCACGCGCCGGACAATGCGGCCATTCGGGAAGCGCGACAGAAGATCGAGTCAGGGCTCGACGCGGAAGCGTCGGATGGATGGTGAGGTCGACGTGGTGAAGAAGCGTGTGCTGGTGCCGATCGCGCCAGGGTTCGAGGAGCTGGAGGCCGTCGCCGCGGTAGACGTGTTACGGCGGGCCGGGGCGCACGTAGTGACCGCCTCGGTGGGAGGGACGAACCCCATCGTGGGCCGCAACCGGATCCGGCTGATGGCC
>JAAZYN010000210.1 GCA_014239625.1 Myxococcales bacterium
CTGCTGGCTCGTGGTCGTCCGCCATGGCCCAGCGCACGGGCGTCGAGATCGATCTTTTTTCGGCCCAGGGCGATGGCATGGCCAGCTTCTTCGTCGACGAGTTCGGCGGGATCGTGGGCTGCGGACCGGGGGGCATCCAGTTCAACCCCCTCGGTTTCCCGGAGTACTCGCAGGCTGACTGCCGCACCCTGACGTACCTTTTCGAGCGCAGTGGGGCGGGCCGGCAGGTGTTGGGGGACAATTACTGGCCGCGCAAGGACCAGTGCGTCGACGCTTGGAACGGCGAGACCCTGATCCGGGCCGACACCCACGTGGTCACGGACGTGACCGTGGGTAACCGGGTGCGCAAGACGACCTTTTGGTTGCCTGAGTTTCCCGGCCTGCTCGTGGACCTGTCGCAGGAGGCCTGCGGAAGCGCGCTGACCCAGACATACAGCTTCACCAACTTCGGCGCGCAGACCGCCGAGCTGCGCATGACGCGGGGGGCCGACCTGGACCTGGCGGTGACCGATAACTACCGCCGAAACTACGGCGGCGAGTATCCGAACGGCTCCGCGGCTCCGTGGGGCGCGACCCTGTGGGACCGCAGCCTGAACTACGGGATGAGCATCGCGGACCCGCCCATGGGCGACGCGGTGTTCGAAGGGTGGCGCTCCGAGATCGGCAGCTTCGGCGGCTCGTCGATCCACTCCGAGGTGCTGATCGGTTACGGCTTCCTGCCCGGACCCTGGATGGGCTCGAGCAGCCCGGCCGGCGGGCTGAACGGGATCTGGGGAAGGGGCGCCGGAAGCGGGGGCCGATGGTGCTACATCGACGGCACCGAGCCTCCCCGGGCGGCCAATCTGGCCGAGTATCTGGCCCTGGGCTACGGCTTCGGGGACTGGGCGGCGGCGGTGCAGTCGCGCCTGGACGTGCCCCCCGACACCACCCGCAGCTACGTGACCCAGACCATCGGCGTGCCCGGCGGGACCTGCTGCGACGGCCCCGACTGCGCCATCGTGTCGGGCAGGATTACCGTCGACCGCGTCGGTGATCCGCCGCTCGTCAACCGCATCGTCCGCCTCGAGGAGCAGGTCACGGGCGACGTGCACTACGGCATCACCAACTCCACCGGCGACTGGGCGGTGCCGGTGGCCTGGGGTAGCTACGACATCGCGCCAGCCATCGACGATCTGGGCTACTCACCCGAGCGCCGCAACGACGTGTCGGTGCAAAAGGCGTCGGTGCCCGGGCAGGACTTCAAGGCGGCCTCGAGCTGTGGCCTCGACGTGAGCTTCCAGGGGACCTGGGCGCAAGAGTGGGCGTACCAGGAGTGCGGCTGCGGCGCTCCGCCAGGGACTCCGTGCGCCGGGCGCCCGTGGCGCTACTGCATCCACCTCGACAACAGCGGTACCGACGTGCTGCTTGACGTGCAGGGGCAGTGGAATCTGCCCGATCCGCACGCGACGGTGGTGACCACCGCCAACGTGCCCACCCCCACGGACTGCGCCGGCAACCCGGTCAACGCCCTGGATCTGGCCAATCCGACGCTTCCGATGAGCTGCTCGGGCGGCGGCAGCGCGGAGGCCTCCTGGCTCGGTGGAACGGGTGGCGGCTCGAGCGCCTCCCAGTTCGATATCAGCGGGACGAACATGGACCCGGGCGAGCGTTGCAGCGTGTGCGTGGACGTGATGATCGAGAACAGCGCGGCCGTGCTGGGGGCCACCCTGGTCACGACGGGGTCGGGCGGGCCCGGTGGCGGCGGCCCGATCATCGGCATCTGCGGGGGACCGCCGGCGCTGGTGAACCCCGATCCGCTGGTGGAGGCGCCGGACTGCTCCTGCGACCCCAACCAGATGCACGTGCAGCCCGTGGGATGCTCGCCGGACGGGCGGGTGGACTCGAACCAGCGGCTGACCTACACGGTGGACTTCCAGAACACCGGCGCGGGGCCGGCCCGCATCGTGGACGTGCGCATCCCGGTGGACCCGGATATGGACATCGAGAGCTTCGACCTGGTGGCGAGCAGCCACCTGGTGACCGACATCGAGATCGACACCGACAACAGCGGGGCCGAGCCCACCTACGAGCTCGTGTTCCATCACCACGACATCAACCTGCCGGCGGAGATCGTGGACCCGCTGGGGAGCATCGGCTCGGTGACCTACTCCATGCGTCCGCTTCCCGGGCTGCCGGATGGCACGACCATCGAGGCGTCGGCCGCCATCATCTTCGATCGCAACGAGCCAGTGCTCACCAACGTCGCGGTGAACACGCTGGTGGCCGGCACCGATCTGGCCACCGACAGCGACCTGGACTTTGTGCCCGACGGCTGCGACTCCTGCCCCTTCGACCCGCTGAACACCGACACCGACGGCGACGGGCTGTGCGACGTGCTCGACAACTGCCCCGCGCAAGCGAACCCGGAGCAGGACGCCGCCGACGTGGATGGCGTCGGTGACGCTTGCGACAGCTGCGCGGACAGCTTCGTGCTGACCGGCATCGGCGTGGCCGACGAGCACGGATGCACCGGGATTGACCTGTGCGAGCTCGAGGCCAAAAACCACGGTGGATGCGTGTCCTGCGTGCGTCACCTCATCAACGACTGGCGTCGGGACGACCTGATCACTCATGAGGAAGAGGCGGCCCTGCAGAGCTACACGGCGCACAAGGACATCTCGCCCTGTGCGCTCTGACCGGGCGGTCGCCTGCGCTGTCGATACGCGACGGCGCGGGTCGACTGACCGAGCGGCAGCGCGATGGTGGGCGCGCACCCGGTCCGGGGCTGCGCGGCGCTCCCCGTGGTCGATGTCGTAGGCTCGGAAAGCAACGTCATCGCGGGTGACGGGCTCTCCCCGGACCTCAGGCCTGGGACGTACACCCTGCGGGTGCGGACCGAGACGGGGCTGTCCAATGGCGACGACACGGCGGCGCCCACCAGCTTCGACGACCTCGCCCCGCGGTACGTGAGGTGGCGCGCGGAGCTGCGCGACAGATGGTCTACCCTGCACCTCCCGCTGTTCATCGACGCGCGGGACTTCGCTTTACACGTGGCGGCGAACCGACCGGGCGACGTTTACCGCAAGCACCGGGGGCATGCACGGCCTGCCGGGAGTCACGGTGACAGAGGAACCCGAGCAGCTCGGTCGTGATGAAGCCTTTCGGCGCAAAGGGCGTGTCTCATGGTCTCCTGTAGGCGACAAAGCCATCCGGCCCCTGGCACATCTCGAGGCCAAGCGCGGTGACTTTTTTCCGCATTCGTGTGGCGTGAGGGCGCAGCGGAACGATGACCTCCTCAAAAGGCCATGTCTCGAGCCAGACCAGGACCGATTGCAACAGATCGGACTCTCTGGACAGCCAGGTGTCGACCACCCAGAAATGCAGTTGAGCGCCCCTTTTCCAAGGTTCGATGTAGACACACCCAACGCAGACCTCAGCATCCAATATCGAATAGGCGTAGGCTTCGCGACGCTCGAACTCGCCATAATGGTCCGATAGATCGGCGACATTGGCGGTCACGGTAAAATCATCGGGTGGCCAGCCGTTCCATCCCAGCTCGTGGCGCAGCCTCTGCCGGCACGGGAAGAAGGCGGCGAAATCCACCTCGGCGAGTTCAGGTCGCAGCGGGGTCAAGCGCCAGCCGCCGAGCTCGACCGACATGGAAAGCGGCGGCTCGAAGTCCGCTTGCCACGCAGGACTCTCCGATGCGGAGCGGACTCTCAACGGGCCCCTCCGCCGAGGGAGCTGGTGCTTTGGCGCATCGTCAAGCAGCAGCCGTCAGCGCTCAATCGCACCACGTCATCTCCCAGCTCATGATCCGGCCGCCTACGTCGGCATCGTCATCCACCTCGCAGCCTAACACAGCGCGACCGATCGGGGACTCTGGGGGAAGCCCGCTGTTATCGAGGGTGACGGGTTGCACTGCGGCATCCCGAAGACGCCGGCACCCCAGAGCCGGGGCCGTCAAAGGCACTCCGGAGTCGCGATTTAAGGAAGAAGTACCCCAGAAATAGATGGTTGAGGCCAGTGTCATGGTTCGCCGGGCGCGCCCGATGGGCACCATAACGCCCCGTTTGACAGCTGTCGTGCCGGCTCCATACTTGAAGAAAGCACTTCATGTTCCCTGCAATCCGAGAGCTCGAAGGCCGTCGACATGTGGCGGGTGGAGGCAACGTCCTAGGCGCCCAAGGTCATCGCATCGACCGCCCGCGGCGCCCCGGGCCCGAAGGACGCGCTCATCGGTTGGGAAGAGCGCAAGACGGACAAGAACCACGAGGCGTAGGTCAAGGCGGTGAAGTAGGGCGTCAGGCATGGCTGAGAGGAGTCGTCGGCCACGGCGATCGTCCTGGGGTTGCCGTGAACTCTGGCTTTCGTCGTCTACCCTGGTCCGATGGCGCCACCGACTCCGAATGTCCAGGCGCCCCTCATCGTGTACTCGCCCCCCGGCCTGGCGAAGACGACGCCCGAGGCGCTGGCAGACGCCATGACGGGGAAACTCGCCGGCGGCGCGCAGAAGAAAGACGAGGACAAGCCGCCCGAGGCCGTCTTCACGGCCAGAGGGGCAGGGGTCTCCGTCGCATGGCTTGCCAGGTTGTTCATCCAGCCGATGATAAACGTCTTGGGCGCAGGACCGGCCTCGAGCTCCACCCCCTCCTTCGCGCCCGGGGCGACGGTGGTGATGGACGACGCTGCACCGGCGCCGGTGCACCCCGCGACTCGATCCGGCGCCTGGCCCCCGGCGGGGGCCTCGGTGGCTGAGCGCGGTCGCCGCCGCGTGGTCGTGTGCCAGTTCCACGGCGCGACCACCCTGGACGCGTTGCCGCTGGCGGCCGGGCTGCTGGTGTCGTCGGCCCGCCGGGATCCATCGATAGCGCAGCGCCACGACTTCGAGCTCCGGATGGAGCGCGCCGCGCCGTCTGCGGTCGTCGATGGGCTGGACGAGCCGGACGTCCTGGCGTTGTCCTGCTACGCCTGGAACGCTCGCTACTCGCTGGAGGTCGCTCGGCAAGCGCGGGAGCGTTGGCCCGGGACCAGGGTGGTGCTGGGCGGCCCGGACGTGCCGCGGCGCGACGAGGACGTCGCGCGGCTCTTCGACGACGCGCCCTTCGTAGACGCGGTAGTCTTCGGTGAGGGCGAGCACACGTTTCGCGAGCTGCTCGCTGCCTGGTCCGAAGGGCTAGCCTTGGACCGAGTCGCAGGGCTAGCCTACCGTGGGCCCGACCGGTCTCCGGTGCGGACGCCCCCCCGGTCGCGCATGACCGACTTCTCCGACACCGCGTCGCCCTATCTCGACGGCACCTTCGACGACCTGTTGGCGCGGCGTCCGCGGTCCGTCGGCGCCGCGGTGCTCGAGACCAACCGGGGCTGTCCGTTTCGCTGCACGTTCTGCGACTGGGGGCAGGCCATCGCCAGCCGGGTGCACGAGCTGCCCGTGGAGCGGGTGCTGGCGGAGATCGACTGGTTGGCGGAGCGCGGGGTGCCTTATCTCTACCTGGTGGACGCCAACTTCGGGATCCGCCGGCGGGACATCGACATCGTCCGCCACATCGGAGCGCGGCACCGGGAGCGCGGGTCGCCGGCCTATTGCTACTTTCATCTCACCAAGAACGCCGAAGAGCGGAACCTGGCGACCGTGGAAACCCTGCGCACCGCCGGCGTAGGCTGTGACGTGGCCCTCTCGATGCAGGCTTTCGACCCCACCGTGCTCGAGGCCATCGACCGCGCGAACATCAAGCCGGAGCGAGCGCTCAGGCTCCGCGAGGTGTGTAACGAGCGCGGCATCCCCACCTTCAACGAGCTGCTCCTGGGCCTCCCGGAGCAGACCCTGGGAGGGTTCGGACGGAGCCTCGTGCACGCGATCACGCCGTTCCCGGGAGACACGTTCTATCTCTACCTGACGCGGCTATTGCCCAACGCCGCCCTGGCCAGCCCGGCGAGCCGTCAGCGGTTCGGGCTGATCACCCGGCGGTGCCGCATGTCTCCACGGAGCGAGCATCATCAGGTGTATGTGGACGAGGTGGAGGAGCTGATCGTCGCGACGGGCGCCATGCCCCGCGCAGACTGGGAGCGCGCCCACGGCATCGGGTACCTCTTGAGCGCCCTACACAACCTGCGGCTCCTCCATCTGGTGCTCCAGTACCTGCGCTACGACCTGGGAGCCGGCGTGGCCGAGTGGCTCCTGTGGCTCGTGGACCGTATGGACACCGCCGCTCGCCATACGGTGCTGGGCGCGATGGGGGCCGAGCTCCGCCGCTTCCGCGAGTCGATTTTAGCGGAGGGTCCGGAGCATCTCCCGGTTCGGGACGCGGGCCCCGCCCATCGCCCGGTCAGCGACGCTCTCGCGCTGACTGCGCTGGCGCGTCACGAGGCTTTCATGGCAGAGGCTCTCGACGCCACGCTCCAGTTCCTGGCGACCAGCGGCGTCGACCACGATCCCGAGGTCATCACGGAGCTCTTCCGTTTTCAAGCCTTCGTGACGCCAGCGCCGACGCGGAGTCTCCCGGAGACGTCGACCTTTCGCTGGGACTGGCTCGCGTGGCGCGTCGGTCGGCCACATGGGGCGCCTCTTCGTGACGCGCCGACGCGGCTGACC
>JAAZYN010000211.1 GCA_014239625.1 Myxococcales bacterium
GAAAAAGAAGAGACGGTGGCAGCAGCAGCAGCAGCAGCAGCAGCAGCAGCAGCCGCCGCCGCCGCCGTCGCGGCCGCCGAGGCCGTCGGCTACGTGGGCGCGGGCACCGTCGAGTTCCTCCTCGCACCCGACGGCTCCTTCTACTTCCTCGAGATGAACACGCGACTTCAGGTCGAGCACCCGATCACCGAGGAGGTGTTCGGGGTCGACCTGGTGCGGGCTCAGCTCCGGGTCGCGCGGGGGCAGGCGCTGCCCTGGACGCAGGAGCAGCTGGTGGCGCGAGGGCACGCGATCGAGGTGCGTCTTTACGCCGAGGACGCCTCTCGCGGGTTTCTCCCGGCGACCGGCCGGCTGGTGCGCTATCGGCCACCCCACGGCCCGGGGGTGCGTCACGACGGTGGGGTCCACGAGGGTGGGGTGGTCAGCGTCCACTACGACCCGATGATGGCGAAGCTCATCACCACCGGCGAGGATCGGGGGGCGGCCATCGGGCGGATGCGGGCGGCGCTGAGCCAGTGGGAGGTCCACGGCGTCGTGACCAACCTGCCGTTTTTGCGGGCTGTGTTGGACCACCCCGCCTTCGAGGCCGGCGACACTCACACCGGCTTCATCCCGGAGCACTTCCCAGACGGTCTGGCGGCCGCCGAGCCTACCGACGTCGAGTGGGTCGCGTTGGCCCTCGATGAGCTGGAGGGGGGCGCGGCTGCGACGGCAGAGGTCGGTCAGGGAGCGGCGGGCGACTGGGTGTCGCCCTGGCGCGCCCTTGGAGGGTACCGATGACGCGCTATCGCATCGCCGGGATCACCGCTGAGACTCGCGCCCGCCGGGAGGCGCTGCCGGGCGTGTTCGCGATCACCATCGACGAGCGCACCATCGAGGTCCTCGCCGAGCGCGACCCGCAGGGGCGCTGGCGGATCCAGATGCCGGACGGGACGACGCACCTGGCCTCGGTGACGCGTGACGGCGCCGACCGCTGGGTGCAGGCGTCGGGGGCGGCCTTGCGCGCCGAGGAGGCCAGCGGGGTCGCCGGCGGTGTGGAGCAGGACGCGGATCTCGGGGCGCCGATGCCGGGCAAGGTGTGGAAGGTCCTGGTCACCCCCGGGGACGCTGTAGAGGCCGGGCAGACGCTCATCATCATCGAAGCGATGAAGATGGAGCACGCCATCAAGGCTCCCCGCGGCGGCGTGGTCAGCGCGGTGCTGGCGCGCGAGGAGGAGATGGTGGAGCCGGGTCATCCGCTGGTCACCCTGGAGGACGAAGAGTGAGCTCGCGGCCCCATGACAAGTACGTGATGGTGACCGAGGTGGGGCCACGAGACGGCCTCCAAAATCAGCCTGCCCCCATCCCGACGGAGGCCAAGGTGAACTTGGTCGAGGGCCTGGCGCGGGCGGGTTTCAAGCAGCTCGAGTGCAGCAGCTTCGTTCACCCCAGGCGGGTGCCCGCGATGGCCGACGCCGAGGCCGTCTTCGAGTCCATGGCGCGCCTCGCCGGGACGCGCTACGTCGCGTTGGTGCCGAACATGCGGGGCTATGAGCGAGCCCGCAGCGTCGACTGCGATGCGGTGGCCGTGTTCACCGCCGCCAGCGAGGCCTTCACCCAGCGCAACATCAACATGACGGTCGAGGGGAGCCTCCACCGTTTCGAGCCGGTCGCCAAGGCGGCGGCCCGTGACGGGGTGGCGCTCCGGGGCTACGTCAGCACGGTGTTCTGCTGCCCCTTCGCCGGCCCGGTGGCTCCGGAGGCGGTGGTCCCGGTGGTTCAGCGGTTGTTGGATATGGGCTGTTACGAGGTGAGCCTGGGCGACACCATCGGGGTAGGGCGCCCGGACGATACGCGGCGCCTGCTGGACATCGTGCTGGCGCGGTTCGAGGTGGACACCATCGCGATGCATTTTCACGACACCTGGGGCATGGGCACCGCGAACCTGCTGGCGTCGCTCGACTACGGTGTCTGGAAATACGACAGCTCCGCCGGTGGCCTGGGTGGGTGCCCGTATGCGCCCGACGCCACCGGCAACGTGGCGACCGAGGATGTCCTGTATCTGTTGGATGGCCTCGGCTGGGACACGGGGGTCTCGCTCGAGGCGGTGGTGCACGCGGTCAGCGCGCTGGCAGAGCACCTCGACTACCGGCTGCCTGGCCGGGTGTACAACGCGACACGTGCGACTCAGCGGCGCGAGGCTCTGGACGCGGCGGCGAGCTCGGGAGGGCAAGCATGATCTCTTCGGATGGGTTGAGCCGCGACCAGTTCATGCCGATCTGGCGCGACGCGATGTGGGCGACCACGTCGCTGCTCGAGCGGGCGCGGCTGGTGCTGGAGTTGGGGCGGTTGGATGTCCGCGACAGCCCGGAGGGGGCCGCGCCGCTCATCGTGGCATACGTCGAGGGGCTCGACACGCCGTTCGTGCTCCTGCAGTTGGAGTCTGCGCCGACGGTCGACCAACCGTCCATCCGCAACGCGTTCTCGCTGCGGCTGGCGGAGATGGGCGCCAGCGAGCTCTTCGTCATGTTGACCATCAAGGGCGGCCGTTTTGGGGGCGTACAGAACTACCTGCTCAGCGTGTGGGCGGAGTCCACGGAGGGTGAGGTCGGCTGCTGGGTGATGCCGTTCAGGCACACCAACCGTGGGTTGCAGCAGGCCCCACCGCTGCCGCCGCCGAATCCCCGCGAGACCGAGATCGCCAAGCGCCTCGCGGGCCTGCTCAAGCCGCGGCACTGATCTGGCCAGCGCGGCGGGGCTGCCGTCAAAACTCCGCGTGTTTTCCGCGCTGGATCTCTTCGATGACGTTGTCGATCAGCACGACGCCCTTAGGCACTCGAGTCCCGTCGTCGGCGTCATCGGGTGCGCCCGGGTAGACGATGGCGGCTCGGGCCCGGGTTCGACCCATGATCGTGAGGAGCTCCGTCAGCGGGCTGTCCGCGACCGCAACGGCCACGTTCCGGTCGAGCAGGTCGCGCAGCTGGATCGGTCGATCGCCCAGCTCCAGCGCCGCGAGCACCGGCTCGCGGTAGAGCACGCCGAGGATGCGCTCGCCAAAGGTCACGGGTACCGCGCGGGCGCCGCTGTCCTGGCGCAGCGCGTCGGCCACGGTGTGGAGATCGTCGGTGAGCCCGAAGATGCGTCGCACCGGCATCATCACGTCTTTGACCAGGCGCTCGCCGATGATGTTGCGGATGATGACGGTCCGCTCTTCGGAGGTGGCGGCGACGTAGATGAAGGCGCCGATGATGCCGAGCCAGAGGTCTCCCTCCCAGAACGCGGTGACCACCAGCCCCACGGCGATGAAGCGCCCTAACTTGGCGGCCATGGTGGTCGCGCGGACGCGCCCCATCCAGCCGGTCAGCGCGGCGCGGAGGATACGCCCGCCGTCCAGTGGGAAGGCGGGGATCAGGTTGCCGAGGCCCAAGATGAGGTTCAGCTGAGCGAAGCGCACCAGCGTGTTGCCGCTGCTCACCGCGGACAGCGCCCAGGCGGCGGCCGCGAGCATCAAGCTCACCGCGGGCCCGGCGAAGGCGATGAGGAGATCTTGTCGCGGGGTCGTATCGGCGTCCTCGATCAGCGCCGCGCCACCGATCGGCAGCAGCACGATCTCGCGGGTCCCTATTTTGAAGCGTCGCGCGACCAGGGCGTGACCCAGCTCGTGGAGCAGCACGCTGCCGAAAACCAACGCCGCGACGAGCAGCGTCACCAATAACGTGGTGACGGGGTCGCTGTTTCGGCCGTAGAACAAGCCCACCAGCCCGATCATCACGAACAGGGTGACATGAACTTTGATGGGGATTCCGGCCAGCCGGCCGATGGTGAGAGACCAGCGCATCTTGATGAACAAGGTGCTCACGGCCCGGTGCCAGGTCAACAAGGGCCGCCTGGGGCGGCGCTCTCCGCGATCGCCCGCGATGTCGCCGGGGAGACCCCGCGTCCCGCCGCCTTCGCCGAGGTCCCAGCCGCCGACTGGACCAGCTGGCGTTGGCAGCAACGCAATCGCCTGCGCGCCGTTGCGGACCTGGAGCGCGTCATCGAGCTGACATCCGGTGAGCGCGACGCCTTCGAGGCCACGTCGGGTCGCTTTCGGGTCGCGGTGACGCCGTATTATGCGGCGCTCATGGATCCGGTCGATCCGGCCTGTCCGGTCCGCAGGCAGGCGGTGCCGAGCGCGGCGGAGCTGACCGTGGGGCCATGGGATCGTCAGGATCCGTTGGGCGAGGAGCGCTTCCTCGTGGCGCCAGGCTTGACCCACCGCTATCCGGACCGGGCGCTGTGGTACGTGACCCACAACTGCCCTGTCTACTGCCGCCACTGCACACGCAAGCGCAAGGTGGCGGATCCGACCTCGGCGACCTCTCGTCCCCAGTGGGACGCCGCGCTGGCCTACCTGGCCTCTCACCCCGAGGTTCGTGACGTGCTGGTCAGCGGCGGTGATCCGCTGTCTCTGTCGGACGACCGTCTGCTCGCCGTCGTCTCGGCGCTGCGACGCATCCCGCACATCGAGGTCATCCGGCTGTGCACGCGCAACCCGGTGACGCTCCCGTTCCGCTTCACCGAGGACCTGGTGCGTCGCCTGGCGAGTCTGGGCCCGCTGTTTGTTCATACCCACTTCAATCATCCCCGCGAGTGCACGCCGGAGGCGGCTCGTTGTCTGCGGCGGCTGGCCGACGCGGGCCTGTCGACGGCCAACCAGATGGTGCTCTTGTCGGGGATCAACGACGACGTGGCCACCGTCAAGCGCGTCAACCACTGGGTGCTGCGTCAGCGCTGTCGTCCCTATTACCTGTTCCAGGCCGATCTCGCGGAGGGGATTGGCCACTTCCGGACCCCGATTCAGGTGGGCCTCGACATCATCGCGGCGCTCCGCGGCCACACCTCGGGCATGGCGGTGCCGCATTACGTCGTCGACGCGCCGGGCGGGGGGGGCAAGGTGGCCTTGCTCCCGGACGCGGTCGTAGGTCGCGCCGACGGCGTGCTCACGGTGCGCAATTACCAGGGCAAGCTCTTCGAGTACCCGTTGGCCTGATAGCGGCTGTCGTCGTCGGTGATCTTGACGGGGGAGGGCTACCGGCGGACGATCTCCGAGACATGTCCGATCCAAGCGACCTCGATGACCTGACCGAATGGCAGGGATTCAGTAAATCCGAGCGTGTTGTGGCGCTGCCTTCGCTGAGGTTGTGGGTGGAGAACCGCGAGCACGCGCGCCTTGACGAGCCGGTGGGTCGGGTGCGCGTCGACCACCTGATCGGTGAGGGTGACACGGGCTGGGTTCATTCGGCCTACCAGGTGGCCATCCGGCGCCGCGTGGCGGTGAAGGTTCCGCGGGTCGTCGTCGGCGGCGCGAACCGCTCTTCGTTGCTCAGCGAGGCGTGGGCTGCGGGCTCCCTGGACCATCCGAACGTCGCACGGGTTCACACCCTGGGGCTCGATGACGCCGGCCGCGCCATGGTGGTCATGCAATATATCGAGGGCAGCTCGTGGAGTGAGCTGATCGGCGACCCCAACCACCCCGGGTGGTCGACGCATCTGGCCGAGACGACCGCGGAGATGGGAGGCACGCTCGCCGGAGACTGCGCGACGGTCGCGGATCGCCGACCCGACAACGTGCGCATCTTGATGCAAGTGGCCAGCGCTGTTCAGCACGCCCACACCCACCGCGTCCTGCACTGCGATCTCAGGCCCGACAACGTCGTGGTGGGCGAGCTGGGTAAGGTCGCGATCACCGGCTGGAGCTCGGCGGTCTCCCTGGACGCGGACTCGGACTCGTGGCTGGAGCATTACGCCGAAGGCGATCGCGTGCCGCGAACGGGTGGGGGCGCTGCGCCGGAGATGCTCGCCGACGGCGGCGTGTTGTCGCCGGCCACCGACGTCTATCTGCTCGGCCGGATCTTGTGTGAGATCATGGCGGGCACGCTGGGTGACGGGGAGGAGTCGTCGACGCCTCACGTGGCGTTTCCGGACGACACCCCGCAGGCCCTGCAGAGCATCTGCCGCAAGGCGTTGTCACCGGATCGGGGCGCCCGTTATGAGAGCGCGGCCAAGTTCCGGGAGGCGCTGATGGGGTTCATGCGCCAACGCAAGGCGCGACAATATCTGGCCAAAGCGCGTCAGGCCACGGACGCGCTCGCGCGGCTGGTCAATCGCGTCGGGCCCTCGCGGCAGCCTGAAGAGGCGTATCGGATCCATCAGGCGTACACCCGCGCCGAGCTGGGTTTTCAGCAGGCGCTGACGACCAGCGTGGACCGTGAGGTCATCGACGAGGGGATCGAGGACTGCCGGTTGTTGATGGCCGGATATGCGCTCGCCGTGGGTGATCTGGAGCGGGCGGCCCAGTTCTTGGAGCGGGTGCCGACGCCTGCCCCGGAGCTGGTGAAGCGGCTGGCTTCCAAGCGCGCCGCTGACGTCGCCCTGGAGAGCGCGCTCCAGGCGGCTGAGGCTGCGCGCAAGTCCCAGCGATCGGGGCGTGTCGCTCAGCGGCTCAGGGGGCCATTATGCGGGCTCCTGCCCGGGGGGGCCCAGGTCGGGGTCGGGTCCATGGAGGGGCGGGGCGCGTGGTCCCCCGGCGACATCGACTA
>JAAZYN010000212.1 GCA_014239625.1 Myxococcales bacterium
GGGGTTGCGACATACCGGACGAGCCGACGCCGGGGGGCGACCCGCTCCACGACATCAGCCTCGCGGACGACAGCGACGATGAGCGCGACACGACCGGCGATGACGGGGCCGGCGCTCCCGGGGCACGGGGGCAGGACGCCCGGGATGCATCCGGAGACACCCCCGCGCGTTGATCGTGTACCACCGGCGCCGGCGAGACCCTCGCGCAGACGCGCGGGCCCCGCCCTTCAGGACGTCGGTGCGGCCTTTCCGCGCAGCGCGTCGATGAGCGCGCTGGCGCTGCCACTGCGCCCCCCGGTCAGCTGTGTGAAGTCGGACGCGCCGACCATGGCCGCCGCGTCAGCCTCCTGCAGGCTGGCCTTGCTGGCCAGGCTCCGGATCAGTCCGAGCTGCTTGGGGCTGGGGGGGCGTTCCTCGTCGAGCTTGGCCTTGAGCAGCGTGACCAGCTCGGAGGCGGCGGCGCTGCTCTCGAGCTCGCGCAGGCTCTTGCGGCCCACCAACGCGGCCACGGCCGGCTCCTCCAGGTTGAGCTTGTCAGCCATGCTCCCGATGTACGTGAGCTGCTGAGAGGAAGGCGGGGGTTGGACACCGAGGGCGCGCAGCTCGGTAATCATCGCCAACGCCGCCTCCTGGGAGAGGGCGGTTAGCTCGTCGGGTTTTGGAAAGTCAGGGGGCGCACATGCGAGCAGGTCCAGCAGCTGCTTGACCCGCTTGGGGGTCGCCAGGCCGCTGTTCATATGACCGCGCGCTGCGTTGTGCAGGGCCCGGACGCTGTCCCTGTACCGGGCCCAGACGTCGCGCGCCATGCTGGCGCCGGTCTCGATCTGATCGAGCTGCTGCTCCATGATCGCCGTGAACTCGGAGCTGAACAGAGAGCCGTCTTCATCATCATAGAGCGGCGCGACCTCGAGCCACAGAGAGCGCCCCCGCGGGGTGGGCAACATCGCGCCATCCTCAAGGTCGACGTAGCGACGCTTCTTGAGCGTCTCGACGGTGCTGGCGTATGTCGACGGCCGACCTATCCCGTGCTCTTTCATGGTCTTGACCACCGTGTGGGCGCGGTAGCGGCCCGGTGGTTTGGTGGCGTCCTCGATGAGTCGCGGGTTGGGCGCCTCATCGGTGCTCCCACCCAGCTCCAAGAGCGCACCCAGGCTGAGGTCCGTCGCTGGAGGGGCCTCTGCGGGGGCTTTGTCCAGACCCGCGAAGGCTGCCTGCCAGCCAGCATGCACGCGCCACGTCACACCGCCGGTCAGCGCCCGGTCCGATCCCTCCACGCTGCAGGTCACGGCCACCCTCGAGAAACGCGCGACGCTCATCTGGCTGGCAAGGGCTTGTGCGCGTATGAGGGCGTAGAGCTGCTTGGCCGGAGCTTCGAGACCGGTCGGGGCGACGACATCGCTCTGGGTCGGGCGGATAGCCTCGTGCGCGTCCTGCACCTTTCCGGTGGGCTTCCCCTGGACCGCACCGGGTCCCAGGTGGTCGGCTCCCCAGGTCGCCGTTACGAGGGCCCTGACGTCTTTGATGAAGGCCGCCGACATCCGCGTGGAGTCGGTCCGGATGTAACTGATGTGGCCCGCCTCGTACAGCTCGGTCGCTGTGCGCATGGTGCGGGATGGGCTCCAGCCCCAGCGGTTGCCGGCCGCCTGGAGCAACGCGTCGGTGGAAAACGCTGGCTTGGGCTTGCGGCTGGAGGTGCCTGGCTTGGAGCCGGTGATGGTCAGACGACCTGCAGCGACCAGAGCGTCGTAGGCCTTCGTCGCCAACGCACCGTCGGAGGTGCGGGTGGCGTGTACCTTCCCGGCGTCATCTCTCCACGAGGAGGGGTCACCCTTGTCGTGGAAGCGGACCTGGAAATCGATCTGCGCCGCCGCCGCTCGGACCTCGAAAAACGGGATTGGAATGTGGGCCTCTCGCTGGAGCTCTCGCTCGACGATGAAACCCAGGGTCGGGGTCTGCACGCGGCCCATGCTCGCCTTACCGCCACCGCTCAGATACGCCCGCGCGACCTTGGAGGTCCGAAAGCCGACGAAACGATCGAGAAATTTCCTCACCGCCGCCGACTGAACCAGTCGCATGTCGACCTCGCGAGGCTCCGACAACGCCTCGTGGATGGCGTCCCTGGTCACCTCATGAAAGGTCACGCGCCGGGTGACGCCCCGCTCAGCGAGCAGCTCCTCGAGTCGCCAGGCGATGAACTCCCCCTCGCGGTCCGGGTCCGTCCCCAAGAAGAACTCTGCGATCTCGTCTTTCTCCGCTCTGTCGACGATCTTACGCAGCGCCAGCTCGCCGCGCTCGGTCCACACCCAGGGAGCGTCCGGCAGGCCATCCTTCTTTTCGGCAAATACAGCCTTGCGTCCGGCTTTTCCATGCTCGGTCCCGGAGGGAAGATCCTGCACGTGGCCGCCGGTCGCGAGCACCGCCCACCCATCGACCAGATACTTCTGAATGGTTCGAGCTTTCGCGCTCGATTCGACGATGAGCATCTTCATACACGTGGTCCTTGCCCGGATTCGTTCACGACGCAACCCAACGACCGGCAGCGCGCACGCGCAACGCCCACTGGCTCACGGGTGTCAGGTGTTAGCAACAAACTCCACCACCACCTCGTCGAGATACAGCCGCAACCGGTCAACGACGCCGTGCATCGCGATCGTGTTGCCGGAACGCGCCGCCACGCCCAACTCGCCTCCGAGCATGGTCACCGCGTCGAAGCCATAAGCACCGCCAGAGCCCTTTAGGTTGTGAGCCTCGCGACGAATAGATTCGAAGCTCTCCTCCTCGATGAGATCGCGGAGCCCGTCTATGGTGGTGCGCACCAGCGTCAGGTATTCCTCGACCAGCTCACGCATACTCTCCGGCGCGCGTACGACCCTCCCCTCGATGGAATCCAGCGAGGGGATGCTGCGGAGAGTCCGGGCCGGAAGCGAGGTGCGCCGCTGGAGATACGGGCTCGACGAGCTGAGCACCCTGGCGACGCCAGCCATGAGGTTCTGCTGCCTCAATGGCTTGGAGAGGATGAGGGTGCTCCCCGCTTCCATGAACCGTTTCCTGACGTCCGAACGACTCTCGGTGGTCATCGCCAGTATCGGAACGTCGCCATCAGTGCCGCGCTCGCGGATCGCGCGCACGATCTCTTCGCCCGGTAGATCGCGCATCTCCATGTCCAACAGGACGGCATCGAACTTGTACCGACTCAGGGCTGACAGGGCCAACTCGCCGGTCCCCGCGAAGCATGGGCGATAGCCCCTCTCACTCTCCAGATAATGCTTCATGAGCCGCCGGTGCTCAGGGGAGTCGTCCACGATCAACAATCGTGGCCGTGGATCCGCCCAGCGAGTGACCGCGTCTGCGAGGCGCGCAGGGTCCACTGGCTTGCTCAAGAAGTCATCCATCCCCGCCTGCATCGAGCGGCGGCGAATGTCCTCGGTAGCGTGCGCCGTGAGCGCGACGATGGGGGTGCGTTCGCGGCCGCTGACGGCCTCCAGCTCGCGGATACGCAGGGTCGCCTCGAGCCCGTCCACATCTCCCATCTCGATGTCCATCAACACCAGGTCATAGAAGTTGTGCGTCGCCGCGGCCACCGCGCGCCGCCCGTCCGGAGCGACGTCGACCCGATCCCCCAGGTCTTCGAGCAGGGTACAAACCACCTGCCTGTTCGCTCGCTGGTCCTCGACCACCAGGACCCACGCGCTGCGCCGCAGGGGCGCAGCGACCTTCACAGACCACTCCTCATTGGCCAGCTCGACGCTCAACGCAGCACACAGAGCCTCGTAGACGCGGGCCTCGTGCAGGGGCTTTGCGAGCACGGTGCCGTTGTCAGCGGCTCGCCAAGCCGGCGGCGCGAGCCACACGATGGCCGCATCTCCGGTGGCGTAGGTGTCGGGAATACTCGTGACGTCGACGATCGCGGCGTCGAAGTTCGCGCTCGGGACGGGCCCCCGCTCGGCGGCGTCGACGAGGACCGATGTGACCCCGGCATCCGTGAGAATACCCACGAGCGCCGCCTGCAGCTGCGTGTTGCGCACCCCGCACAAAGCCACGCGTTTGCCGCCGAGGTGGCTGTCGTACCTGCTCCTCGACTCGTCGCTCTCGGCCACAGGCGCCGGCAGCTCGATCGTAAACGTCGCCCCCTTTCCCTCGACGCTCGTGCAGTAGATCCGCCCGTCCATCGCGGAGACCAACGATCGGCTGATGGTCAACCCCAGCCCCGAGCCGCCCCGGCGCCGAGCCGGGCCTCGCTCCAGCTGGGAGAATCGCTCGAAGATCGTCTCGACCTTATCCTTTGGGACTCCCGGGCCCGTGTCGATGACCTGTAACCGAAGCATCGCCCGCCCATTCTGGACGGGTCCAGCGTCTAATCGCACCTCGACCTGGCCGCGATCCGTGAATTTGACGGCGTTGCCCACCAGATTCATGATCGCTTGGCTCAGTCGCGCTGGATCGCCCCATACTCGCGCCGGCACCGAGCGAAAGGTCCGGGCCCAGATGTCGACCCCCTTGCTGTTGGCGCGAACCCCCAGGCTGGTCACCACGTCGACGATGACCTTGGAGGGGTCGAAGATGACGCGCTCGATGTCGAGGTGGCCCGCCTCGATCTTCGAAAAATCCAGGACGTCGTTGATGAGCGCCATGAGAGCCGCCGAGCTCGTCTTGATGCTGGCGACGTACCCCCGCTGCTCGGCGGTCAGCGAGGTCCGGTTTGCCAACTCCGCCATGCCGACGATGGCGTTGAGGGGGGTCCTGATCTCGTGGCTCATCGTGGCCAGAAACGAACTCTTGGCCCGATCTGCGGAGACGGCCTCGTCGACGCGCCGCAGCAGCCGGGCGGATGACTCACGAGCGGCGCTGATGTCCCGATAGATCCACATGTGACCGCGCAACGGGCTGATTAGCGGGATGTAGTCTCGACCGAGGGTGCGACCGTCGCGCAGCTGGAACTCATCGTAGCGGGCCTGGCGCTGCGCGGCAGCCGCCGTCGTCAACTCTAAAAAGGCGTCGCCGTCGACGAACGCCTTCCGGGCCCCAGCGAGCAGCCAGGGACAGGCGAGACCCAGCAGCTGCTCCGGAGACATGGCGATGCCGAAGACTTCACAGAAGCTGCTGTTGGCGAAGACTATCTTGCGGTTCTCACCCTCGATGAGGACGCCTCCCGGCTGTTGCTTGAGGAGCGCGCAGAGGACGTCGGCACCCAGCTTGTGGTTAGCGAATTCCATACGCCTTCAACTTACGGTACAGCGTCGTCCGCGGGATGCCGAGCTCGGCGATGACGTCAGCCATTCGACTCTGATGTCGCTCCATCGAGGCCTCGATAGCCGCCTTTTCGAGGCTCTTCAAAGACATGATGGGGATCGGCGAGGCCCCGGAAGGCTGCCCGGCCTCCGGGGTGGGCAGCGACGCCCGAATGTACGCTGGGAGGTCGCGGCGGCGAATGGTGTCTCCCTCGGTGTTCAACAGCGCTTGCTGAATGACGTTCTGCAGCTCGCGGACATTGCCCGGCCAATCGTGTCCGCGAAGGGCCGTCACGGCCGCCGACCCGAAGATCGCCTCGGCCCGGTTCAAGGTCGGCGCGAAGGTCTCGACGAAGCGCTGCGCGAGCGTGATGATGTCGTCGCCGCGCTCACGCAGCGGGGGTAGCTGTAGCTCGTACACCACCAGCCGATAATAGAGGTCCTGCCGGAACCTCCCCGCCGCGACCTCCGCTCGGAGGTCGCAGTGAGTCGCCGCCACGAGCCGGACGTCCACGCTGATCTCACGCGAGCCGCCCACCCGATAGAAGGAACGCTCCTGCAACACTCGCAGCAGCTTGGCTTGAAGGGCGGCGCTCAGCTCTCCGACCTCGTCGAGAAACAGCGTCCCCCCGTTGGCCTGTTCGAAGCGCCCGAGATACCGCTGATTGGCTCCAGTGAAGGCTCCACGCTCGTGGCCGAAGAGCCCCGACTCCTGCATGGTCTCCGGCACCGCGGCGCAGTTGATCGCAACAAACGGCTTCCCCGCTCGTCGCCCGTGATCGTGCAGCGCTCGCGCCACCAACTCCTTGCCGGTGCCGCTCTCGCCTCGGACCAACACCGTCACGTCCGTCGGAGCCACCCGCTCGATGCGCTGGTAGAGCGTCTGCATCGATGGCGACGCGCCCACGAGTCCACCAAACCCCTCCGCCTCGACAGCCCGCTCGAGCCCCTTTAGTCGCAGGGTCATGCGATAACGCTCGATGGCGTTCTGGACCGTCACGGCGAGTCGCTGCTCGTCGAGAGGCTTGAGCAGGTAGTCCCACGCATCGCGCTGCATGGCGTCCACGACCGTCCCGACCGAGTCATCGGCGGTCAAGATGATGACCGGGAGGTGGGTGTTCTGACGCCGGATGACCTCGAGGGTCTCGAGTCCGCTGATTCCTGGAAGGCCGAGGTCTAGAAATACGACGTCCGGGGTGCTCTTCCGCAGCATCTCCAAGCAGTCCTCGCCGCTGTGCAGCGCGGTGCTCTGAAGACCCAATTTCTCCAGCCAGAACGAGATGATACGGCACTGAGCGCGATCGTCGTCCACTATGAG
>JAAZYN010000213.1:0-260 GCA_014239625.1 Myxococcales bacterium
GCTTCGTCGACACCGGCGCCCTCGATGGCCTCGCTGAAGGCTTCCAGGATACACAGCTCGGCATAGCACCGGGCCAGGTCGAGCGCGTGCTGTTGGCACTCCGCGAAGGCCACGAAGGCATCGGCGCCGTCGTCGACCCGCCTCTTGATACGTTTTCCGAGCGACCGCAACAGGTGGTCTTTGCGAAACGTGAAGACGTCGCGCAGGTGCTCTGGATCGCGCAGATGCTCTTCGGAGGTGCGCCGGACGATCACGAAGTT
>JAAZYN010000213.1:270-6499 GCA_014239625.1 Myxococcales bacterium
TCCGCCAGGTCGCCGGCGACCACCTCGGTGAGGTGCTTGACGATACCGTAGAAGCCGCCGGTCGCGAGGTTTCGCCCGAACTGGGTGAGCAGCGTCTTGGCGACGAGCTGCATGAGCACGGTGTTGTCACCTTCGAACGTCGTGAACACGTCGGTGTCCGCTTTGAGCGCGACGATCCTGTTTCGCGCCATGTAGCCCTCGGCTCCGCATGCCTCGCGGCAGTGCTGCAGGGTCTCGGTGGCGAACCAGGTCTGGTAGCACTTGATCGCCGCCGCGAGGGCTTCCACCTCGCGGGCGTCCTCTTCGGTCTTCGCCTGGTAACGGCGCACGACGTGCTTTCCGGCGAAGTCGAGGGCATAGGTCGCCGCGAGCCGCGTCAACAGCCGGTGTCTGTGGCGCTGATAGTTCATGAGCCGCCACTCGGCGCCGCCGGCCGGCCCGAACTGCCGGCGCCGCTCGCCGTACCGGATCGCCACGGTCAAGCCCACCTTGGTCGCGGCCAGGGCGGCGCTGCCGACCGCGATGCGACCGCCGACCAGGGCGCTGAGCATGGTAAAGAAGCGGCGGGTCGGGCTGGCGATGGGGCTGGAGTATGTCCCCTCCTCGGAGACGCTGGCGAATCGGTCCAGCAGGTGTTCACGTGGCACGCGGACCTGCTGGAACGACAGCCACCCGTTATCGACCCCGTCGAGGCCCATCTTGTCACCGCAGTCGCCGATCGACACGCCGTGGCTGGGGGCTCCGTCGGCGTCCCGGATGGGGACCAGCAGCGCGTGCACTCCATGGGTCGCGCCGCCAACGATGAGCTGCGCAAACACCGTCGCCATACGCCCGTGGCGAGCGGCGTTGCCGATGTACCACTTCTGGGCCGACGGGTCGGGCGTCTGCACCACGAACTCCTGGCGCTCGGGGTCGTACGTCGCGGTCGTCTGGAGGGCCCCTACGTTGGACCCGTGGCCACGCTCGGTCATGGCGAAGCACCCCGGCAGCTCCAGCCGGCCGACCCTCGGCAGCAGGGTCCGGTGGTGACGATCGCTGCCGAGAAACAGGACCGAGCAACCAAACAGTCCGAACTGGACACCGAACTTCACGACCAGGCTGAGATCGAACTCCGCCAGCGTCTCGAAGGCCGCCAGGAAGTCCCCCAGGGCTCGCTCCTTGGGCTCTCCGTCGGGTCCGTAGGGATAGGGCAGGGCGCCAAACCCGGCGTCCGCCAGCGCGTGCAGCCAGGACAGCACCCTGGCCCTGTATTCCTCGGTAGGTAGCGGGAACTCGTGCCGAAACGCCGGCGCCGCGAGTAGCTGGCGCACCCGCTGGCGGGTCTCTGCATGGCGCCCTTGCAGCAGCGCGCTGAGCGCCTCCACGTCCAGCCGCCGTCGGGGGGCCTCGTCGGCGACAGCGGGGGCTCGTGCCGCCGGCACAAAGAGCTCGCGGGTCGACTCCGAGCCCAACAACCCCAGCGCCCGCTCGACGCTCTCGACGGCTCGCCGGACGGACGGATCCAGGGCGCCGCTGTAGGTGGCTTCAGCGCGGGCCAGGGCCAGGCCGAGCTCCGCCAACCCGAGCCGGTCTGCGCCGTGAAGCTCGGCGGCCTGCCTGCGGATGGTCACGAGCAGCGCGATCAGGTCGGCGGGTCGTGGCGGGCAGTCGGGATCCAGCCATCGGGCGAGCGCGTCGCGGGAGGTGTCGTCCTCGTCGGAGATGACGCGGCGGGCGTGCTCCCGGATGGTGTGGATCTCGGTGGTGCTCAGCTCGCCATCAGCCCACGCGACGTAGATCGCGGGCATGAACGGCAGCAGCGCGGCGGGGGTCGGGATGGAGGGGGCTGTGTCAGGCATGCCCCGCCATGGTCGCCTACCGCCAGATGGGGGGCAACCTAAGGCGAGCACGCGCGACGATGGGTGGCGCTGGCGGGACGCGTGGCGGTGTTGGCGCGGTGAGTGGCGGCGCTGGCGGTACGATGAGGCGGGTGCCGGGTTTGAGCTTCATCGGGTCGTCGATCTTGTTGACGCGGCAAATTTCGCGCCACTGCCGGGGGTCGCCGTAGCTATCAGCGGCGATGCTCTGGAGGGTGTCCCCCTTCTTGACGTCGCGTTGCTGCACCTCCTGGCCGGCCTTGGCGGCCTTGGCGTCAGGTGGGGTCAGCAGATACTGGCGGAGCGACAGCGCCACCTCGGCTCGCACCGGGGTGCCATCGGGCAAGAACATGGTGTACGTGATGTCGAGCCGCTCGATCACGAACGTGTATTCGAGGCTGTGGCTTGACTCGGTGAACTTGCCCCAGTTCAGCGTCACGATGGAGACTTTTCGGTTCTTGTCGTAATTGCCCGCGACCGCCGCCTCGAGCTTGTCGATGACCTCGGAGCGGACGCTCGTGCGTTGTTCGTAGGTGTCGAAGATGAGCTTGGGGAACTTCACCGTGAGGCTCTTGATCTTTTCGATGCGTTGGGAGCCTCGCCCAGAGTTCGCGCTGGAGACGTCGCCCACGACGAGGCCCCGGGAGACCTCGATCTGGCTCGGGTTGACGTGCAGCGCGATCTTGAACGACTTCGCGTTGTCGTCTGGGGGTTGGATGTGGAGCTCCGCTCTCTCCAGCCGTTGCTCGTGGGGACTCTTGTGAACGCGCATCGTGACCTCCGTCGTGGGGTTGCGCCAAAGCGTCAGAGCAACCTTCGTGCCAGCGTCGCGAGGCCACCAAAATAGCCAGACTTTCCCCCAAGAGGGCCGAAACGTGTGTCCAGCCAGGGTCTACAGACCCCGATCGGGGCGTTCCCTGGGGACTCTCGTTTCTTCCTACAGCTGCAACGGGAAGAGCGTCTTTCCGAGGAGGCGGTGGGGTGAGTCGTACCGTTCCGGGACGTGCCACCTCGAGGCGCGCGCCCGAACGTGCCGGGCATGGGCGCGTGCGCCACGAGCGTCAGCGCGAACCCTCGGTCCCGGGTCGCAGCTCTGTCCGCACCCCGGTCTGCCCGACGCGCGCGTCGATGGCTCCGCAGGCCTGCCCGGTCCGCAGAGCCCCACCCGGACCTTTCCCAGGGCGGGGTGGGCCCCGATGTTTCATGGGACCGCGAGCGAAACCAAGGAGGCGTAGCGCTTGAGGGCGTGGCGCCGACGGGAGGCGGGTGACGCCGGTTTCGACAACCGTCGAGCCAGCGGCGGGGAGCACGCGCCCGTCAGCGCTGCGGATCCGTCGGTCGCGGCCGCAGCGGTGTGAAACATGCCGGTTATCAGTAGTGCCGTTCCAAGACGTACCACCCGAAGGCGCGGAGCATGAGGCTCACGATGGATGCCTCGATCTGTGGCAGCAGCTCGGTCCACGCCGCCTCGACAAGCTCTCGAGCCTGCACGACGCAGGCCTCGATGGCGCCACAGGCCTCGAGTCTGGCGATCACCCCGTCGATACGTGCTTGATCCTGAGGCTTGGACTGCACCTGCTCCCAGATCCACGCGCGGTCGGTCTTGTCGACGAGCCCCATGGCTTTGGCCACCGGGAGGGTGACCTTTCCGTGGGCGATGTCCTCGCCGCGGAGCTTCAACCGCCCGCTGAACCCTCGCAGGTTGAGCACGTCGTCGATGATCTGGAAAGCCAGGCCGAGCGACTCGAAGTAGCGCCCCAACGCCTCGATCTGTTCTTCGGTGCCGCCACCCGCGATGGCCCCCATCCTCGACAGGGCTGCTGCGGGCGCCGCTGTCTTGAGCCGATGAATGGCCAACACCGCGCCTTCGACGCGCCGGTTGTCACCGGTCTCGACCAGCTCCTCCATGTAGGCGTCGAGGCCCTTGATGTCTGCCGCCTGTCCGGCGTGGCCAGCGCGCAGGGCCTCGAAGTAGTTGTCGTACAAGCGCAGCTTGTCGGTGTTCGACACGTGGCTGCCGTACAAGAGCTGTTGTCCCATGAAATAAGCGGCGGTGCCGGCGTTGATAGCCAACGCGTCGCCGTAGATCTCGTGGCACGGCGGGCCGCCCCGTCGCACCGTGGAGCGGTCTTGTACGTCGTCGACGATCAGCGACCCGACGTGCATCAGCTCGGGCATCGCCAGCCACTGAACGAAGTCTCGAGAGTCGCCGCCGACGACGTCGCAGCAGGCGAGCGCCGCATACGAACGCCAGGCTTTCCCGCCTCGGTCCGTGATCTCACGGATCGGCTTGACGCCCGTCTCGACGAACTGCTCGAGGTCGACCCCCTCCATATAATGGTCCCGGGCTTCGCTCGCGATCAGGTTGCGCACTTGCTCATAGCTGGCGTTCAGTGGCAGCAGCGCCGCCACGCTCTTGCGCGTCTCGCGGCTGACCGCTCGGAAGAAGTCGTCGAGGGCTTTGACCTCGATAAAGCCGCTGCGCTCGAGCCAACCGCGGCCGCTCACCTCACGTCCGCCAATGGTACCGCTGACCGCGACCCGCCCCTCCCAGAAGGCGGGTTTACTGATCAACGTGACGAATTCCTGATCCTCGATGACCCCTTCGAGCTGAAGCGACACCTCCGCGTCGGGGACCTCGAGCCGCCACTTCGTAGGATACGTGTTGAAGGTGCGCGTGCTGCTCCACCGATTGAGAGCCTCGAAGTTGGAGGTGGGAAAATGTCCGACTTGGCCCGCCGCATCGATGAGCACCGCGCGCTGCCCGAGGCTCTCGTCGGTGGCGAGGTCGAACATCGCGTAGGCGCTGAGATCCGAGCCATCATCGAGCTGAAGGGCGCACCAGTTCCAAGCGACGTCTTCGCGGAGGGTGTCGCCGTCCGCGTCGAACCTGTGACCGCCGAACTCGTGATCGTACCACCCCTGTCCCGCTGTCACCGGGACGTCCATCGCGTTCAGCGTGACCGTGCCGCTGACCTCACAGCGCGGGATGAAGTAGTAGAACATGTCACAGCCGTCGACGCCCTTGACGAGCCCATTGTCGCCGTGGCGGACGGGCTCTTTGCGGGGCGTGAAGCGCAGGTTGCAGCCGCATTTGAAGTATTCGTGCCAACACTCCAGGCCGTAGCTTCCGTCGTCGTTTTTCCAGAAGCGGAGCCCATCGAAGTCCAGCTCGAGCTTCTTGTCGTGAACGAACACCTCGCCCTCGAACATGCGGTCCGGGTACGGCACCTTACCGGCCTCGAGGATCTCACGCAGGGCACGGCGCAGGAGCGGATCCTGGACGCCTTCGCCGCGGTCGAGTTTGTCGAGCCCGAGCCTCGGAGCGTCGGCGTCTACGCGGGACTCTTGGTAGTAGGCGCCCGAGTCGACGTCGACCAGCGCCCACGTGACCGAGTGAGCATACAGGGGCTCGTGGGTCTGCTCGTCGCGGGCCTTGATGATTCGAAAGAAGGACGCGAACAGCGCGACATCACGACCGTCGGCGGTGGTCAAGTGGCTGTTGACGTACCACCACTCGGTTTGGCTCGACGCGTGGGGCAGGTCGTGGATCGCCAGGTCGATGGGGCCATCTTCGGGCCAGTCGCGGGGGCGCTTGCCTGCCTCGCCGTCGTCGGGTTCAGGGGCTACTGGTTCATCCAGCGCGGACGACGAAGAGGGAGCTGTCATGGATACCGCCCAAGCCGGAGACCGATGCGAGCGCGGACACTACTCGCACGGGCGCACTCCCACAAGGCCGGGACAGCGCTATGCTACCAGCTGAGATCCAGGGTGATCGTGACGGAGCGCTCCAGCGGCGGCAACAAGAGCCGGTCGACCGCGTAGGTTACGCACTGATGCGCCTTGGTGTTTCCGGACCCGCTCAGTATCTGAGGGCTGCTGACCGAGCCGTCCTGGGCGACGCTCAGCGTCACCCGGACCGGAGCGCGATTGCGGCGCGGGCACGCATCGTGTTGTCGGATCTTACGCAGCAGCGTGGCGCGAATTTCAGCGGGGATGTCCACGATCTGCTCGGGCAGCGGCGCCGGCAGCTCCGGTTTGGGTGGCGCCGTCGCCGCAGCCGGCTCCGGTCGACGCTTTGCGGGCGCCGTGGTCGGTGTCGTGGCGATGGGGGCTGTGGGCTCCTTCGTGGTCACCGGCGCGGGAGCTTTGGCGATGGGGGTCGCGGTCGCCGATGTCGCAGGGGCCTCTTCATGGGGTCGCGGCGACCAGAGGTTGTACGCCGCTGCCGTCACCAGCAAGCCCGCGACCAGCGCGGCGGCGGCGACCCAGCTGGTACGACGTCGGCGTTGTTCGAGGGCGGCCTCGAGCTCGGCGACGCGCAGATCGTCGGTGGCTGGGCGGATCCGATCGAGCGGATGGGTCTCGCTGAA
>JAAZYN010000214.1 GCA_014239625.1 Myxococcales bacterium
TGGGCCGAAACGCCTGGCGAATCCTGGCGTCAACCATTCTGACCGGCTGCGTGAGGGCGCCGGACACCTGGCCAGCGGGACCTCGGCCTCGACACCCCGGCCCCCATGGGCGTTAAAAACAAAGTATAAGCGGTCACTTAAGGTGATCGCACTCACTCGCCGAGCGTGCTTGAACAGCCGGTCGCGCCCGGTTGTTCAGGGCGACGTTTGGCCCGGTGGCGTCTTTGCGACGCCAAGGCGCACGTCGGTCCCGGCCCCATGTCGGGGGGCGATAAAGACGCGCGGTGGAGTCAGAGAGCCGCCGGTACGAGCTGGACTGGTGTAGGGAGGAACGTCAGGCTCGCTGCCGCAGCGCGGGGCCGTCGCGCACGGTGAGCCCTGGCAGGCCGCGCATGCCGGTGGTTCCAGCCGAGGACGTCGCCCGGCCGGTTTTCCGCCAGGTGTCCATGGCGGCGGCATGCGCGCTGCGCCAGCTGACGTAGCCCCGGGCGATGGCCACTCGCCGCTCGACGTTCTCGGCGCAAAAAGCGAGGGGCCAGGCGCCGCCGGTCCGCCGTGGTCTTCGGAGTGACTCACCAGCGATGGCTCATGGAGCCGGTCAGCGGACATCGCGCTCACCAACTCTGCCAGATCACGCATCGCCGATCCCCCGGATGACTCGGGTCTTTCGCCGGAAGCACCGCATGGCTCTGCTGACAGAGTCGCATAACTCGCTCCGGAGTGACCGGGCTACGAGCTCGGAACGAAGGTCAGCTGGATCGCGCCGATGACCTTGCCGGCGTCATTGATGCCGTGCTCACGCACAGGCCAGGTTCGCGTACCTTTCTCGCGCAGGATCCGTGTGAGGCGAAACGCGAGATCGGGACCACGGGGCAGCTTCTCGCCGAAGCTGAGGTAGCGCCCTTTGTGCTTTGCCTTTGGAAAGGTGAGCATGCGCTTTGTCAACGGCGAGTGCGATTGGTACGGCGCCGTGTCGCCCAATGCAGGGCTCAACAAGCGCAGCCCCCGGCGGGGATCAACGTCGATTCGGACCGGTGTGCGCGTGTTCCGCAGTGTCATCTCTCCGGTGGCGATCACGGTGGTGGTCCGCTTGCCGGCGAGGGCGTTGCGGAGCGCCTTCCGGGTGCGAACAAAGGGGGCGACGGGTAAGACGCTGAGCTCGTAACAACCATCTCTGGCGCGCCGCGGTAGCCCACCCCAAAGCGCGACGCTGCGACCGACGCTGCCCAGACGCAGGTGGGTGTGCCCCTCGCTGACAAACAGGCGAGCGTGTTGCTTTTTGCCGTCGGATGCCGAGAAACGCAACGTGAACAGCCGTGACATCGTAGGCTCGTCACTGAGCTGGACCCGGGCGCGAACACACAACTCAGGCGCCGCTTTGCCCTGCGTCAGTAAGGGAATCGCGCGCTTTTCGACCATCCCCGGTGGGATCTGAACGGTGCCGTGGGCGATGGAGCTGTACTTGAAGACGTAATAGCTGCCCGCGTCGCGACCGGCGATGCAGTCCTTGCGCGTCCCCACGAGCTGGGTGCAAACGAGCAGCAGTCGGCGCCCGACGGGGACCTGGCCCACGCCCACCTCGGAATCGAGCCGAACCGGGGAGCCGATCTTCCGCCCGCGCCACGAATGAATCACCGTCGCACGCACGACCCCGCGCTCAGTCCCAGTGACCCAAACGAGCTCGACGTTGTTCGCATTCTTCAGGGTTTGCGCGGTGCTCCGCTCGACCAGGTCCCCGCGGGCCGATTCCGCTAGCACAAAGAGAGCGCTGAGGGCGAGCCATGTGAGGGCGAGGCGCATTGAGCTCAACACGCATCAGGCTTGGATTCGATCTAACCCGCATTTCTCACCAGACTTCGGCTGCAACCTTCGGATGGGCAGGCGCTACGAGCGCGTGCTCGCTTCCGCCGACCTACGACGTACGGCCAGTACGACTCGGCCGGCTCCGGTCCGCGCCACGCGCGTATCACCTACCCCTCCTGGGTTTCGCTCGAACTCTGGTGAGAAATGCGGGCTAGGGCGAGTGGGCCCGCCCAGGCCTGTCTGGGGCGCCCCGGTCAGCCCTTGTTGCGAGCCGTGATCGGGAAGCTGAACTTGATCGAGCTGCGGTCGTGGGCCGGGAACGTCAAGCGCTTGATGGCCTTCACGATGCATCCGTTGAGAGCCCCCAGGGCGGGGGTCACCCGGATGTTGCTCAGCCTACCGGTGGCCTCGATGGTAAACGCCACCGTCAGAATGTGAACCTCGCCCTTGGCCACGTGCTTTTTGATGCAGCGTCTCAACGCGGGCACGTGCCCGGCGATGATCTGCTCGATACGCTGTGTCGACAGCGACGTCCTGGCGACGCTCCCGGCGCTGCCTTTCGATGCCGCCGCCCCGGCGCTCCCAGACGACTCGCCAGACTCGCCGCCCCCGCTTGGAACGCCAGCGGACTCCACCGCGCCAGCTCCCGCTGCCTTCGCAGCGGCGGCGCTGGGGAGCCCGCCGGAGTTGGCGCTCGCCACCTCAGCGCCAGCAGCCCCAGCGTCCGCGCCGACACGAAGCGCGAGCGAGGCGCCGCGGGTGGGGGCCTCGGGGGATTGAGCCTTCGCTGATGGTGCTGGGGCGCTCGTTTCCCCGACGGGACGCAACGCGAAGTATGCGGCGGCGCTCGCAGCCCCCAGTAGGAGCACTACGAGCAACGCGATGAGCCCGACCGGCCCTCTCTCTGGCGATGTCATGACCGCGCTGAGCTGCGTCTCGACCGGCTCCAGTGGCTGCTCGGCGGCGGCCTCCGGCGGCGGCGGGGCCCTCGCTGACTCCTGCCCATCGGCGGGGAGCGGGACGTCCTGGCGCACCGTAGGCGGCGCGCCCACCCGATGCCCATGCAGGGCCTCGCTGGGCGGAGCCGCCATGCTGGGCCGGGTCCATCGAGTGGCCCAACGTTTGAGCCGATGCGCCACCTCGACCGCATCTGCGGGCCGTTGAGACGGCTTCTTCTCCAACAGCTGCATGGTCAGCTCGGCCATCTCGGCCGGGATGGCCACCCCGCCGACGGAGACGGGGAGCGGCGGAGGCGGATCGTTGACGTGCTGCATCAACACCTTCATCCCGACCTCGCCATCAAACGGGAGCCTGCCCGCCAGCATCTCGTACATCATGACGCCGAGCGAATACAGATCGCTCCGCTGGTCGAGGTCCAACGCGCAGGCCTGCTCCGGCGACATGTACCACGGGGTGCCCAAGGTCGACCCGATCTCGGTGAGCTTCGTCCGGCGCTCGGCGGCGGCCACTCCGCCGACCGCTTTGGCGATGCCGAAGTCCAGGATCTTCACGAAATCCGGGTCACCGCCGCTGTCCACCAGGAAGACATTCTCCGGCTTCAGATCGCGGTGCACCAGCCCCAGCCCGTGCGCCTCCCGCAGGCCGAAGCAGAGCTGTCGGATAATGTGGGCGACCCGAGACGCTGGGAGATGCCCCGCGTCGTCGATGCACTCACTGAGGGGCTTGCCGACGAGCCACTCCATGGCGATGTAGAGCTCACCCTCGTCGGACTCTCCGAAGTCGAACACGCGCACCGTGTGCGGATCTCGAAGTTGACTCGACGTTCGCGCCTCGCTGATGAAGCGCTTGACCATCTTGATGTTCTGCTTGGCCTCCTCGCGCAGGACCTTGAGCGCCACACCTTGACCCATGGTCACGTGCTCGGCCTTGAAGACCCAGCCGCTGGCGCCCTCTCCTATCATCTCCATGATCCGATATCGGCCCTCGAACACCTGCCCAATGAGGGCATGCTGCCCGCCGGCCTTCGGCGCAAACCCATCTGCGCTCAGCATCGGAAAGTCGCAGTCGGGACAGACCTTCTCCGGCCCCCGATAGTCGCAATTTGGACAGACGCGCATCTAAGCTCAGGAGTTTCGCCCAAGGTGCTCTATCAGGGCAAATCGCACGACGTCGCGGCTCCTCGGAACCTCTCAGCGCGTCACGAATGGCCTCGCCTGGACGATCTGAATGATGTTGCCCTCGAGCAGCCACTCGATGTCCAGCGCCTTCACCCCTGGAAACAACTTGGACACGGCCAGGGCCGCGCTCCCCAGCTCGAGCACGCGGGCGTCACTGAGCACCGGTTTGCCCTTGGGAGTAGGCACCTCCCGCACGCCGCCCTTGGCTTCGTCGAAGACCAGCATGGAGTCCTCATCGGACCGCGACAGCACTTTGATCGTGCGGCGCTCCGGGTTGTACAGCAGCTGCTCTGGGATCCGCTTGCCGCCGACGACGCGCATCCCGAGGCCTTTTTTCGCGTTGATGGTGTAGGTGCCGGTGTCGCGAGCGTCGAAGATGTTGGTGGTGATCAGCACCCCCGCAGCCGCCGCGTTCACGCCCGTCTGGATCAGCACCGCCGCGTACACCGCCCGGTGGTCGATGCCATGAAAGACGCGCTCTTCGAAGGCGCGAAAGTTCCATATCGACGCCCACACCTTGCGGATGGCCGTGGCGACGTTTTCGGCTCCCTGCACATTGGGGACCGTCGTGTAGAGACCCGCGCCGGTGAACCCGGGGAGGTCTTCGGCGTTGGTCGAGCTGCGAACAAAGACGCCGGATCCCGGCTTCAGCTGTAGCTGACCGATGCGGCGGGCGACCTCCGTGCCCAGCTTGGTGTCCAACGGGGCGGCCTCGATGGCCGCGCGCAGCTCCCCCAGTTTTTGTCGACGGTAGGCGCCATCTTCGAGCAGCTTCTTGTCGCCGAGCAGGGCCTCGACCCGCTTGTCCAGGCCGTGCTTTTTCATGTGGGCGTCGTAGTGGGCGATGGGGATCCCGAAACCCAGCGGGACCTTCACGCCCGGGATCTTGGCGAAGGCGATCTCGCCCAGGTTGGCAGCCTTGGCGCCGAAGATCGGCGTCTGCTTGGCGCGAATCTCAGGCAGCCAGCCCAGCTGGGCGACGTTCAGGTCCGCCCGCGGGATCGCGACCGTACGCTTGATCGCTCCCTTGGTGAGCAGCTGCGCTTCGTCGGCGGTGGCGGCACGCAGCTCATAGCCGTCCTCTTTGGCGTGGAACAGCACGGGCTTGCCGACCAGCTTGGAGTAGGTCTTACCGGCACCCCGCAGACCGATATGCGGGATCCCCCAGGCCGCAGCCCGCAGGTTGACATGGGCCAGCGGCGTGGAGAACTTCTCCGAGATGATGCCACTGACGGCGGTGATCTCGGGGATCGGCTCCTGCAGGATCACGATCTCGTTGGGCTTGAACGTCAGCGTGTCGAAGTCCTGGCCCTTCTTGACGAGACGGAGCATCCCCACCCGGCGACCCACGTTGAAGGTGTGCTGACTGCTCAGCCGATAGATGCTGTCGTTGGTGATGTGCGGGACGGCGGTCAGCTTCTTGGCCAGCCGCTCCTGGCGAGGGGAGTCCGGCCGAAACCGCAGCTTCGGGCCCATGAAGAAGGTGTTCGAGATGCGCTTGTGAGCCGCCGTCACGTGGTCTCGCCCCATCTGATCGCCTTCCCAGAAGGCGAAGGTCCAGATGTCGCTGTCGAGGTGATTGACCAGGGTCACCAGGATGAAGTCCGGCTTTTTGGCTCCATAGTTCTTGTTGAACGCGGCGCGCCGGGACGCGGTGAGGGCCTCGGTGTAGAACTCTCGGTACGCGAACTCGATGTGGAACTGGTAGACGTTGACGTCGAAGTAGTAGATCCCGCCGCCCTCGCGCACGTCGAGGAGCGCTTTGACGAAGCGCTCATTGCCGACCTTCTTGGCGAGCTTTCGGAAGTCCTGCTCGGACGTGATCGTCGGGCGCCAGGTGGGCTGCGCGACCAGCGTGACCGGAGGCTTCTTCTTCGCCGGCGCCGGGGCGACCGACCTCGACGAGGGGGTGCCGTCGGGCACTGCGCGTCGATCGCTCTGGGTGCTGCCGCAAGCGGCGAGCGCCAAGGTCGCCGTCAACAAAAGGCTCAGTAGGGTGCGTCGTGGCTGCATGACTGTCCTCCGGGTGAGCCAACCTACGGAAATGTGATCCATTTGTGAACCAGCTCCGTACTGAGCACTCAAATTCGGAACGAACAAACCATCCAACACGCGCAGAGCGAGCCTCATGCAGACCCTGACGATGACGTGGATAATGCTGACCACCGTGGGGTGCACGTCGGTCGACCTGAATCCGCCCGACACGGGCGCGACGGGGACGGCGGCCACCCTCGATGACTCGACGGCTACGCGGGCGGCGGTGCCCCCCCGAGAGGTCGCGACGCAACGGGCGACGACGCCTGAGCGGACGGCCCGGCAGCTGCGGACAACGAGCAGCGCGCTGGCGATCCGGAACCTGGATGGGATGATTAGGCGCCTCGAGCGACTCGGAGCGGGCGGGCGGCCGATCCTGCTGCGCAAGCTCGTCGACGCGAGGTTGCTACGCGCTCAATTCCTGGGGGTCGCGAGCGACCTAAGGCGGGCG
>JAAZYN010000215.1 GCA_014239625.1 Myxococcales bacterium
GCGAGTTCAGCCAGTGGCGGATCCCAGTGGTCGATGAATCGGGTCAAGCGTTCGAGGTCGTGGCCCATGCGCAGCGCGTGGTCCGCGCCGCGCCCCATCGGTTCGAGGTCCCCGCCAACGACCAGACGCCGTGGGCCGACGCTCCGGATCTGCGCCAGAGCCTGCGGATGTGGATGCCCCACTCGGACAACGCAGCGCTGGCGGCCGGAGTCTACCGCACCCAGGGCACCTTCCCGGTGAACGTGCTGCGCGATGGTGTCGTGGATCGGCAGCTGCCGATCCGGGTGACGCTGACGGTCCGGTCTGCGGAGACCGTGACCTTGCCGCCGGACTACACCAGCGACGGGCTGGCGATCCCCGCCGGGGATCCGGCGTCGTCGGTCTACTATGTCTTCGAGGATCCCGGGATCGGGCCTGCCAACGCTCTGTGGTGGGGCGACGCAGTGGGCAACGTCGTCACGGCCCCGGTGATCGACGAGGCCACCGGCGAAGCCACCACGCTCGTGCTCCGTGCTCACAAGATAGCGTGTGGCGACTGGTGGGGTATCAACACCGGGCAAGCCGCTGACTGGGGCTGTACCCACCAGGTCAACCTGACCCTGGAGGCCGGCGCGAACCAGCAGCTGTTGCCCGGCCACACCTACGTGAGCCCGGGCTCCCACCCGGTCGTCATCGAGGGCCGCCGCTGGCACGAGCCCAACGCTGGCCAGGTCCTGGGGGTGCTGTCGCTGTCGCTTCGGCACACCGTGACCGAGCGGTGAGGCGGAGCTGTCAACCGGGGGCCGGGTCGGGTGGGGCGCTCGGAGACCTCCCCACCCCGTGAGAGGGGGGTCAGCTCTCCGCGCTGTCGGGCTCGTCCGGCGTCGGTGCGTCGGCGGTGCTTTGCTCATCGGACGGCTGGCTAGCGACCGAAGCGTCGTCGTCTCCCTCCGCGCTCACTTCAGTCGCTTCGGGCTCCTCCTGGTCGTCTCGGTCGAACGTGCTCGTCACCGTGTCCACGGCGGCGAACAGACCGCTGCGCATGGCGTTCCAGCGTTTGCGGACCTCGCCTTCCTCTTCTTCGTCGCCGCCAAAGGTCTTGAAGGCCGAGTCTACCGCGCTGCGTAGACCTTCTCGCATGGCCTTGACCCGTCCAGGCGATGCGTTCACCTCGACCTCTCTGTCACCCTGCTGGAGCGACATCGCCACCTCTGAGTCGGGCCTCACCGACTTGCCATTGTCTTCGTTCGGGACGAATCGCACCGTCGTCCGCACCTCGAAGCTCACCGAGGTCAGCACCTTCTGCAGCTCGCCCCCGATGTCGAGGTTCTCCAGGAACTTGCGAATTTGAACCCCGGTGACGCGCACGACCTCGTCTTTGCCCGCGTCCACCGACTTCATCAGGTAACCCAGCAGCTCTTTGGGCATCGACTCGGACACCGCGTTGCGGATGGTCTCCTGGTCGAGGACCGACCGCACGCGCTTGCCGAAGGCTTTCCCCCAGGTCTTGGCGGTCCCCTTCAGGCGGTCGTCCCAGCCGTCTTGCTCATCCTCGGCCTCGCTCGCCTGGCCTGCCGGGTCGGTGTCGTTTTGGCGCTCTTCGCTCATGCTTCCTCGTCGTGGGTTCCCCGTCGCTCTGTCCAACTTGCGCACGGCGCGGCCCCTTTGCAAAAAAAACGTGGCAAGTCCACGCTGGCGCGGTGCAAGAACACGCTCAACCGGTGACGCCGTCGAAGTTCACGCCGTACCAATGGAAGCTCTTTGGTTTCCTGTCGGTGGCGACCTTCTTCGAGGGTTACGATTTCATCGCGCTGTCGCAGATTCTGCCCAACTTCCGCGCCGAGATGGGGCTTGATAAGAGCGATGGGGCGCTGATGTACGGCCTCATCAACATCGGCACCATCGTGGCCTACGTGCTTATTCGGCGGGCAGATAGTTGGGGTCGACGCCGGGTGCTCACCATCACCATCGTCGGCTACACGCTGTGCACCGCCGCCAGCGGCTTTGCCCAAGACCCCTATACGTTCACCGTGGCGCAGCTGCTGGCGCGCATGTTTCTCATCGGCGAGTACTGCATCGCGATGGTGTACGCCGCCGAGGAGTTTCCGGCCGATCGGCGCGGCCTGGTCATCGGGCTGATGCAGGCGATGGTCAGCTTGGGCGGGGTGGTCTGCGCGGGTCTGGCGCCGCTGATGCTCCAGACCGACCTGGGCTGGAGGCTGGTCTACTTTGCTGGCGTTCTCCCGCTCATCCTGGTCGCCTTCGCGCGCCGCGGCCTGAAGGAGTCCAGCCGGTTCGTGGCTGACGTGGGCACCACAGGTCAGAGCCGACCGTTCACGCACATATGGAGGACGCCGCTGCGCAAGCGGATGCTGCAGCTCTCGCTCATCTGGGGCCTGACCTACTTCTGCACCAACAGCGTCATCGCGTTTTGGAAGGAGTACGCGCACACCGAGGCGGGGCTCACGGACGGTCAGGTGGGCACCTCGATCACGCTCGCTGCGTTGGTGTCCATGCCGCTCATCTTCTACAGCGGCAAATTGATGGACCAGATAGGGCGCCGCAAAGCTTCGGTCATCATCTTCTCGTTCGGCAGCCTCGGCGCCTACTTCTGTTACACGTTGACGGGACAGTGGCCACTTACCTTTGCGCTGATGCTGGGGATCTTTGGCGTCAGCGCGACGATGACCGTGTTGAACGCATACGGCACCGAGCTCTTCCCCACCGACATGCGCGCCGACGCGTTCGCGTGGGCCAACAACTTGTTGGGTCGCATCGCGTACGTGGTCTCGCCGATCCTGATCTCCTTTTTCGCAGACACCTACGGGTGGGGTCCCACCGTCAGCCTCACGGCCATCGGGCCTGTGTTGGCGTTGGCGCTCATCTTACTGTGGTTGCCCGAGACGAAAGATAAGGACCTGGGTGACACCGCGGCGGTGTGACGGCCGCGAGCACATGAGACGACCCGCTGCCGGACCGCCTCCCGCAAGCATCGCCACGTCGCTCCGCCGCGCGCCTCCTCGTCTCGGCACGTGACGGAACCGCCGGCCTCCGCGCGCTCAACCCAGGCGATCGGGGGCGTGAGTCATCGGGTCGCGCCGGCCACGGGTGCGGCCTTGGCGCTGGCGGGCTTCGGCCGCGCCGCGCCGCGCGGCGCGGCGATGATCATCTGCGGAGGAAGCGACGACAGGTACGCGACCCCTTGACCGCCTCGTCAGTGGATGCATGTTGTTCGCTATGCATTTTCCACTCCCGAACCAGCTGGTCTACGACGACGGCCACCGCCGGCTTACCTTGCGCCCCGCCAGAGCGATAGACGCCGGCGCCCTCGTCGAGGCGATCCACGAGAGCCACGACAACCTTCGTGCGTTCATGCCTTGGGCTCATCTAGAGCACACCGAGGCGTCACAGACGGAGCGCCTGGTCGCGCTGGAGGCGGGTTATCACGAGGGTGGGGACCTGGTCTTTCACGCCTTCGCGGGCGGCGCTGAACGTTTCGTCGGCTGCTTTGGGTTCCACGACAGGACGCTGAACAGCCGCGCCGTCGAGATCGGGTTCTGGGTGCGAACCGGCGCCGCAGGCCAAGGGCTGGCGACGCTGGGGACTCAGATGCTCGTCGTGTTGGCGTACGACCACTACGGCTGCGAGCGGGTGCAATGCGCCTACAACGAGGCCAACACCGCCAGCCGTCGGGTGAATGAGAAGGTCGGCTTCATCTGCGAGGGGCGGCTGCGGTACTTTGAACTCCAGGGCGACAACACGCTTCGGGAGCACGGCTATCGGGTGGGTCCGGTGACCGTCATGAACGCCATCGCGCGGTCCGATCTGGCAGGCCTCGAGTGGCTTGACCAGGTGCGCAAGCGGCTCACCGTCGACCTCGCGCCCTGAAACGCTCGAACGCTGACCCCAAAAACGACACGTTCGTGCCTCGGGTGCGGCGCTGACGGGCCTGACGCGCGCTGGACGCAGGACACTGAGTTCAGCTGGTGTAGTCTGTGTCTGTGGGCCTCGGACCCGAGGGCGAGCGCCATCGCTTGCGCCCGCGCTGTGCCATACGGCACCGTCCTGGAGTGACCCCACGTACACATCTCCTCGTGCTCTGACGACCTGACCCAAACGCTGCCGGGCTTATGCGACCTTTCACTCAATGTTGGACAACAGCGGCCCTGTCGTTGCTTCTCGGCGCCTGCCCGGCCAATCAGGGCCCGACGGGGCCGGTGCCCCCATCACCGGACCTGGGAGCGGCTGTGGAGATCCTGGCCTCCGACGCCATGGCCGATAACGCGGCGCCGCTGGACGCCGGGGTACACGTCGCCCCGGATGGCGCTCCGGAGGTGACCGATGTGGCCGGCGATCTGGCGACAGATCTCACGGTGTCCGCGGACGTCGACGGGACGACGAACGCTGACGCGACGGACGCTCCTCCGGACGCTCCTCCGGGCGCCCCCTGGGGGCCCATCAGCGGGGCGGCGTGTGGCGGCTTGACCGCCGCGTTGGAGTCGCCGCAGCCGAGCTTTCATACGACGACCTGGGACATCCAAGTGGACGCCTTCGATCCGGCGTTGCTGGTGAGTCCGGGGCCCAAACAACGCTTCGAGGAGCCGAACGCCGGCGGCTCCTCGAAGTGTTCGGAGATCTTCAGCATGACCTGGCTCATCGCGTGCGAGGGCGCCCAGTTCTACAAGCTGGAGACCGAGATCAGTTACGACGTCAGCGGCGCGATCACAGACTTCGAGGTCATCATCGGGGGCGACAAGATCGGCGTGTCGGTGACCCGCGCCTACCTGGGCCCCTTCAACATGAGCTACACGGCGGATGACGCGGACACTCTGCTGACCAACAAGCTCTCCGGGGTCAACGAGAGCACCGCGAACGTGAGCGCGAACGACGCCTGGACAAAGCAGATTCTACATATCTGGACCCTGCAGCCCGAGTGGGTCCCCATCCTCGAGTCTGCTTGGCAAGGCCTCGAGGCGAGCTTGAAGTCCGATACGGTCGTGCTGGTCACCGTCGAGGCGGGATCGGAGTTCGTCGTCACCGACGCCTGCGACGACTGACCGGCGGGGTCTCGCGCCGCTCATCGGCGCGATCCTGCGGTCGCCGGAGCAGGGGCGAAGGCCATCCCGGTTGGCGGGGCCAGCCTGTGGCGATGGCCCTGGGCGGCCGTCAGGGCGTGAGTCAGCCCGTCACGCCGTCGCACCGACGCGGGCCCAGCCCTCGCGACGGTACTCGACCACGGCCCAGAACAGTTTGACGATGAAGACCGCGGGGAAGGCGACCCAAACGCCCCAGGCACCGAGACCCAGGGGGAAGCCGAGTAGAAAGCTGGCTGGGATCTGAGCGACCATGGTGGTCCACAGGTTGATCCGCAGGCTCAGTCGAGTGGCGCCCGAGCCTTGCAGCAAGCCGGTGTAGGCAATGTAGACGCCGACAACGGGCATCGCGTAGCCCAGCAGCTCCATCCACTGGAGCGCCAGGTCGTGCAGCGCCGAGCCGCTGTCGACGCCGAAGAGCCTGACGATGGGCTCAGCGAGGACGATGAGAATAAGGCCCAGGCCCGTCATGATGGCGCTGTTGAGGAGGATCCCGGAGCGCAGGACCCTCTTGGCGGCGGGGACATCACCCGCTCCCAGCGCCTGTCCCACCATCGCCCCGAGGGCCTGACTGATCGACATGCCCGGGACGAAGGCCAAGGCTTGAACACGCAAGCCGATGCTGTGGGCACCGACGGCGGCCTGATCAATGCGCCCGAGCATGCCGACGATGCTGAGGAACGCGGCGTTGAGTACCAGGACGTCGGCCGCTGCGGGCCAACCCACCCGGACGAGCTCCTTGATGAGGGGTCTGTCGAATGGCTCCGGGCGGTACCGGAGCGTCAACTCGGGCACCGCGCGGCGGCGGAGCAGGAACGCCATGATAGCGACCGCGCAGGCCTGCGCCAGGACCGTCCCGATGGCGGCGCCGGTGTTGCCCATGGCGGGTAGACCGTAGTTTCCCAGGATGAGGCCGTAATTGAAGACGACGTTCAGCGCGTTCATCGCCAGCGCCACGACGAACGCCAGGCGAGTGTTGCCGACGCCTCGCAGGGACGCGGCAAACAGGATGTTGAGGTAGTTGAAGGCGGTCCCCACGAGCAGCGGCCTGAAGTAGTCCAGCGCCGGCTGCAACGTGCTGTCGTCGGCTCCTAGCGCCAGCAGCAACGGCACCGCGAGGAGATTGCCAAGGACCGCTACGATGACGCCCAACACCACGGTGAGCTGCACCGACTGGTGAACGATGTGTTGCACGCCCGCGGTCTGACCGGCGCCTTTGGCGCGGGCGATGAAGGAGACCGTGCCGACGGTCAGGCCGATCATCGCGACCATCAGCAGAAAGACCAGCTGCGCGCCGTAGCCCATCCCAGTGAGGGCGTCTTCAAAGTTTGGGGTG
>JAAZYN010000216.1 GCA_014239625.1 Myxococcales bacterium
GATGGCGCCGGTCCCGGCGGGTGGGTCGACAGTTTTGGCAACTGGTGGGCAGCTGGCGGCGTCGACGGGACGGATGGAACGAATGGCGGCGGCGGCGGCGGCGGTGGCGGCGGCGGCGGTGGCAAAGACAACGACCCCATCATCAACGAACACGCCCATGGCGGTGGCGGTGGTGGCGGCGGCAGCGGCGGCTGCGGTGGGATCGGTGGAAGCGGCGGCGCCGGCGGTGGCGGGTCGTTCGGTGTCTACGTCATCGCGTCGAGTCCGACCATCACCCAGAACACGCTGGTCTACGGCGAAGGCGGCGAGGGTGGTGAGGGCGGCCGAGCCGGTAAGGCGGGCTCAAAGGGATACGGTGGCATGCCCGGCAGCGGCGGTGGCAACTCCGGCGATGGAGGGTGGGGCGGCGCAGGCGGAAAAGGGGGTGTCGGTGGCGACGGCGGTGGCGGCGGCGGCGGGCCGGTGTATGCCGTATTTCTACTCGCCGGTTCGGCCCCGGAGTGCTCTCTGAATTCGACGGAAGGAGCGCCCGCACCAGGCGATGGCGGTTTCTCCTGGGGCAACCCCGGGGCCGACGGGGACTCCGCCAAGATCGGCGGCGTGACGTCTTCGGGCTGTCAGTGAGCACGGTCAGCTTGCGCGCGTTCGCGCTTGCGCTATAGTTCGGCCTGGCCTCGGACGGAGGAATACCGGGCGTATGGCTCGTCAGCGTTACCATGTTACGAAAAAGATCGATGCCGGCGGCATGGCGGAGATCTATCTCGGCGAAGCCGAGAGCATCGAGGGGATCAAGCGCAAGGTCGCGATCAAACGCGTCCTGCCGAACCTCAATAAGAATGCGAAATTCATCCAGATGTTTCTGGATGAAGCGCGCCTCAGCATGCAGCTGGCGCACGCGAACATCGTGCAGGTGTTCGACGTGGGTGAAGCTGGTGGCACTTACTTCATCGTGATGGAGTTCGTAGAGGGCTACAACCTGCGCAAGCTGTTCCAGCGCACGGTGGAGGTCGGCTACCGAATCCCGGTGGAGATCGCGTGCTTCATCACCATGGAGGCGTGTAAGGGGCTTGGCTTCGCCCACTCCAAGACCGACTCGGACGGTCAGCACTTGCACATCGTCCATCGTGATCTGTCACCGCCCAACATCATGGTGTCCAAGTCGGGCGAGGTGAAGGTCACCGACTTTGGCCTGGCCAAGGCCATGACCCAGCTCACCGTGACCGACCCCGGCGTGGTCAAAGGGAAGTTCAGCTACCTCTCGCCGGAGGCGACGGAAGGACTCGCTGTCGACCATCGAGCAGACATCTTTGCTGCTGGGATCGTCTTGTGGGAGATGCTCGCCAACCGCCGCCTCTTCCTGGGCAAGACCGACATGGACACGGTGGAGTTGGTCAAGCAGGCAAAGATCCCGCCGCTGTCCAAGTTCAACTCGCAGGTGACCCCCGAGTTCGAGACGATAGTGAACCGGTCGCTCGCCAAGGATCCGCGCAAGCGGTTTCTGTCGGCTAAAGAGTTCGGTGAGGCGCTGGCCAATTATCTGTTCAGCAGCAACCTGAAGGTCACCGGGTACGACCTGGCGTCCATGCTGCAGCGCGTGTACTCCGAGGACGCCCACGCCGAGACCCCCGAAGAGCGGATCCACACCCTGATTCAAGACGAGATCCTCTCGTTGGCGATGCTCGGCTACAACGGCAGCACCGACACCGACGCGAGCCAAGCGATCTCGCCGGAGCGCCTCCAGGTGGGCGTCAGCGGGATGGACCTGAGCCAGTTCTGGTCGTCAGGGATGGTCGGCGGAGGTGCCCCGGAGGTGGCGGCCAAGACGTCCACCGAAGAGCTCATCGAGACGCTCGAGCCGAGGATCATGGTGCCGTCGGTTCAGGAAAGCGGGTCCAAGACTGGCCTGATCGTTGGCGTCATCACGATCCTGGCGTTGATCGGAGCCGCAGTCGCCTACTACCTCCTGGGGACCTGAGCTTCACCGAGGGTCTCGCCTGATGATGTTGGGCCTTGGGACCTCTCCTCGAGAGTCGCGGCGGGTGTCGAAAAGGACGTCACCAACCGTCGATTCGCGTGTCGCGCCGGGCTCGGTGATCGGGTCTGGCCGAGCCCACCCAGCGCGTCGTTCAGGCCGTCTGGGGGCTCGGTTACCGTGGCGCACGGTTGAGCGCTGGGCCCGCTGAGATCGAAGGTCGCGGTCGTCGAGGCGGGAGTCGGCTTGTTTTTTGCCGGTCATACCAGGTCGCAGTACCTGTCGAGTATGCGGCCCACACTTGCATTGTCAGCTCTTTGTCTCATCGCGGCCTCGGCGGGCCCCTCACCCGTCATCGCTAGTGGGGGTGACAGCGCTCTGCATCGCGACGCGCAGCTTCTGTATTCCACGCAGCTGTCTTTCGGCGCGGACGGCGTGCCTATGGTGACCGTCGGGATCATGGACCGGCAGGAGCTCGTCACGGTGACCGGTGATCGGGGGGTCATCGTGAAATTCGCGGGCGGCGCAGGTGGCGAGGTTCGGGTACCCGGGGGGCAGCCATTGACGGCGAAGGTCTCTGCCGGCCGGCCGGGCCGGACACGTTTCCGTGTGGTCCTCGAAGGGCACAGAGGTGGCGACCTGGAAGGCCTCTCTTCGGCCCGAAAGAAATGGTCCTCGCGTGGGGTCCGGTCGGTCGAGATTCAGCTCGGTGGGGTCGTTGGGTTTCCACGACGTGTGCTCGACAACCGGCGCTCGTTACTGGTCGACAAGACCATTCATCGGTCCCTGGAGCAGGCCAAAAAGCGCGCCGCGGCGATTCAGGCGGCCTACCGCCTCGACGAGCCTCCTCGGGTATTCGCCGAGCCGATGGTCAAGCCGCGCGGCACCATAGTGGTGACCAACTCCTCATCGTCGTTGACGATGCGTCAGGCTCACTCAGTGTCGCTGCACCCACCTCCCGGCGGGGTGCTCGAGGTCAAGCGTGTCGAGTACGGGCGCGGCTACCGCCATCACGGATTCGCCGATAGGGTATACCGAGGCGAGATTATTCTGACCCTGGACAGGACAGCGCGCCTCGCTGTCGTCAACCGCGTGTCTGCTGAGGAGATGCTCAAGGGGCTCGTCCCCGCCGAGATCTTCCCAAGCGCGCCGGAGGCTACCTTGCGCGCCCAGGCCGTGACCGCCCGGGGTGAGCTGCTAGCCAAACTCGGCACGCGACACCTCGCCGACCCTTTTCTGGTCTGTGCGACGCAGCACTGCCAGGTGTACAGCGGCAGGGCGCGAGAGAAGGCGCGCACCACGGATGCGGTCCATGCGACTCGTGGAAAGATGCTGTTTGGCGCGGACGGCAAGCTCGTCGACTCGGTCTATAGCGCCTCGTGCGGCGGACACACCGAGCATAACGAGCACGTCTGGCCCGGCCAGCCCAAAGCTACTCTTCGAGGTCGCAAAGACGGCGCCCCTACCAAGACCCGCGCGTGGAAGGCGCATACGCGTCCGAATGAGAAACAGCTGCGAGCGTTTCTGCTACAGCCAGGACACAGCTGGTGCGGTGCGTCGACCAAAGGTCAGAAGGTGTTCCGTTGGCAACGGGCATTCCCCGACGTGGAGCTGGATCGTCTGGTCAACGCGCAGCACGCGGTGGGTCATGTGACCGCGATCTCCGTGGTGGGTCGGGGCGTCTCCGGCCGGATCACCAAGCTGCGGTTCCAAGGTGACAAGGGGCAGGCAGTGGTCGGCGCGGAGCTCAAGATAAGGCGCTTGCTGGGCAATCTGCGCAGCGCCATGTTCGTGGTCGACCATCAACGCGGCGAGTGGACCTTCACCGGAGGCGGCTGGGGTCACGGAGTGGGGATGTGTCAGCAGGGGGCCATCGGTATGGGCGAGGCCAGAAAATCTGCCGCCGACATCCTCGGACATTACTACACCGGGTCGAAGGTGCAGAAGGTGTACTGACACGGGGCCCGCTGGCCGGCGGCGAGCTGGACCGGCGTGGCGCTGGGCCGAACCGGGGATGAACGGCTGGTCGGCCGCGGCTATTCTTTGGGGACCTTGGTCCAGTCGGCCATGAATTTGGCCAGCCCGATGTCGGTCAGCGGGTGATTGAACATCTTCTCCAAGACCGCCAGCGGCATCGTAGAGACGTGGGCACCCTGTAAGGCGGCCTCCACGACGTGTTGCGGATGCCTGACCGACGCCACCAGGACCTGAGTCTCGAAGTCATAGGCCTCGTAGATGGTGCAGATACGCTCGATGAGGCCCATACCGTCACGGCTCACGTCATCCAGCCGGCCCACGAACGGGCTGATGTACGTCGCCCCCGCTTTGGCCGCCAGCAGCGCCTGGCTCGGCGAGAAACACAGAGTGACGTTGGTGGCGATCCCTTCGTCAAAACATGTACGGCACGCGCGAAGGCCTGGCTTGGTCAGTGGCAACTTCACCACGACGTTGTCGCCCAGGTCCGCCAGCTGCCGCGCTTGGGCCATCATCTCGGAGAACTCGTCGGTGGTGACTTCCAAGCTCACAGGGCCGGGCACCACGTCCAGAATCTCGGCGATGACCGTCTTGAACGGCTTTCCGGTCTTGGCGACGAGGGACGGGTTGGTGGTCACGCCGTCGCACATGCCCATCGCCATGGCTTCGCGAATCTGACCGATATCAGCGGTGTCGATGAAGAACTGCATGTCTCAGCAAGTCGCATGTCACCTCACGCTGGTCAACAACCACCTGGCGGCGAGGTCGTTGGAGCCCGTGGTGCCGCCTCAAGCCTGGATTCTCTGGGGCGGTTCACGCGGTCCGAGAGGGTGTGGCGCCAGATCAACGGGAGGCGACGCGGTCCAGCCTGTTGTTGGCTCGGTCAGTGGCTCAGCGACGGTTTCTCCGACGCGTTACCCATGAACTGGGCCTTCACCTCATAACTGCCCGGCGCTTGATCGTTTGGGTAGCTGAAGCTGACCTCGAAACGCCCTCGGCTGTCGAGCGCGGCCGTGGCGAGCAGCCGTATGGGTTCGTGGGTGGCTGCGGTCGCCAGGAGGATCTGTACAGTCCCCGACCGAAGGGGATCTCCGCTGCGGCGCGCTACCGTGCCCTGAGCCGTGACGCTGTCGCCGCGGAAGGCGTGGGAGCTCGAAAGCGACAGGGTCGTCACGGTGGCGACGCGGCCGCCCAGGGCGAAAGGCGCGGGGACCGGGATATGAATGGAGGTCGTGGGGGGCGCCGCTACCTCGGCCGAGCGGGTCGCCGCGGGTGGGGGCGCTCGCGTTCGCGCCGGGGCCCCGTGGACGTTCGATGCGCCGGCCATCTGGCCAGCGGTCGCCGCGTTGGCGAACGCCTCGGGTCTATCGAAAGGGTCCGCCGTCCGCGGCTGATGCTGCAGCTTGTCGCGACCCGAGTGGACGTGCATGGAGTCTGCTCCTCCACCCAGGTCGATTCGGAGCCAACCAGGGTCCGGTCCAGCGACGTATACTTCCACAAAGACGTGGGCTTCATTGAAGACGTAGCGAGCCGGAATGCCCAACGCCAGCGCCGTCACGACGAAGCCAAAGGAGCGGTGCCTGCAGATCCCCTTTTTGCCTCGCGCCAGGTCGAGATAGATATCCCCCGTGGGCGGCGGTGGGTCTCCTGGCTCAAAGCTCCGGAAGTGGGAGACCAATCGGCGGAGCGTCGTGGTGTACCCGTGCCGCCCCGGAAGGCCCAACTCCGCCGCAAACTCCAGAGCCGCCTTCCGGACCCCGGCAGGTAGCGGTGGCAGCTTGGTTCGCGGGACGTGACTGAGCCGAACCGTGCTGTCAGGCAACTGGCGCCCAAAGTAGCTCGTGGGCGCGTCCATCACGAACACGAGCCGGAACCGACCGGTTGTTCCCGGCTTGATATAGAAGTTGTCCGCGCCGTCCTTCCAAAACGTGACGGGCAGCGCCGGGACCACCTCGGCCCGCAACAGCCGGCTGTCAGGAGCGATCGATGGAAGCGGAATCATCGCCCCCGCGTTTCCTTCTAGCAGGACCGAACCCCAAAACGACTCGCGTCCTACCTCGGTAATGATGCCAGCGGGCTTTACGTGTCGGATGTGCCCGCGCTCGAGCACGACCGCGTACTCGGCCGTGACCGAGTTGAGGGCGCGGTTGCGCTTGAAGGGGACGAGGCTCGGATCAAAGACGGCGTGATAGTCGAGACGGCCTTCCCGCTGGGTGTCGCGATCGGGCGCGGCCTTGTGACCCATCAGCACGCGAGGATCCATGACGGGTGGGGCTGAGGGCCTTTTTGGGTCCCGGCCCGCCGCGCTGGGGCGAGGGGGATCGGACGCGGAGTCGTCGGAGCTCGCAGGCGGGCTAGACGGGGAGGGGGCCGCGGTACCATCGGACTCTGCTGCTGCGTCCGACCCGTCGGCAACAATAGCCTCAGCCGGTGGCTGCGCGCGCACGAAACCATTCT
>JAAZYN010000217.1 GCA_014239625.1 Myxococcales bacterium
GCCTTCGTCCTGATGAAGGAAGAAGACTTCGACTCGAGTAGCGACGTCTCAGGGGTGTTCCGGCCGCGCTTGCGTAGCGTCGCGCCGCTTCTGACGCGGGACTCTGCCGGGTTGGGAGCCACCTTCAGCTTCTGACACGGCGGCCTGGACGTGTTGCTCATTGTGGCAGGGCTGGTGCAGCACGGAGCCACGGCTGGCGGTGAGCCGACGTATGTCGTGACGCGGCGTCCCGATGATGTGCACCTGCCCGACGCGTGGGAGCTTCCGGGTGGCAAGGTGGAGCTTGGCGAGGCACCGGCGCGCGCTCTGGTGCGTGAGCTCGACGAAGAGCTGGGGGTCGCCGTGGAGCCCCCGGAGCCGCTGACGTTCTGTCACCACCACTACGACGACCGGGAGATCCTGCTGCTGTTCTATCGGACACGGACACGCGCCGGAGCCGACCCACGACCGCGTGAGGCCAAGGAGCTGCGGCTGCTCACGAGGGCCGAGCTGTGTGAGCTCGAGATGCCGGCCGCCAACGCGGGTCTGATCGCGTTGCTCGCCAACCCGTGACCCGCGAGGTCCACCCTGGCCTCCGACTCGCGGCGGAGGCCGACGCCTGCTTCGCTGCTGGGGATCGGGTTCAGGCTGAGCCGCTCTATGCGGCGGCGGTAGAGGCGCTGACTTCGGTGGAGGGGAGCGCGCCGAAGGCCCTCGCGCGGGCGCTCATTAGGCACGCGCTATGCCTTCGGGCGAGCGGAGACCCCTCGCGCGCGGCGCAGGCCCTCGAGCGGGCAGCCCGGTCCGCCCGAGCCGCTGGCTTGAGCGCTCATGAGGCGGAGGCGTCGAGGCTGCGGGCAGCGGTCGCCGAGCAGCGAGGAGACCTGGAGACCGTCGACCGTTGGCTTCGCCGAGCGTTGACCGCGTACACCGAGGGCGGGTCCGTCAAGGGAGCTGTCGCCACCCTGAACGCCATGGGGCGTGCGTGTCGTGCCAGCGGAGATCTAGCGCGCGCCTGTGCGCGCTTCGAACAGGCTCAAAAGATCGCCGCCGAGGCGGGCTACCTCGAAGGGCGCGCCGATGCGCTGGAGAACCTCGGCAACCTCTTTCGGGTTCAGGCCGATCTCGAGGCTGCCGAGGCGGCCTTCGAGGCGGTCCTCGCGGTCGGTGAGCAAACCGGCGACGACGCCTTGACGGCGCGAGCGCTGAGCGATCTCGGCAACGTCGCGGCCGCGCGTGACCAGCGCGCCCGGGCGATGGGCTTGTACGAGCGGGCGCGCGCGATACAAGTCGCGGCTGGCGACGCCTGCGCCGCGGCGAGCAACATGTGCAACATGGCCGGTCTGTGGGCGAGATCGGGGCGGCTCAAGGACGCATCCGAGGCCTATCGTGAGGCGCTCGCCGACCTGACGGAGGTCGGTGGCGCGCGGGTCGTCATCGACGTTACGTTGCTGCTGGCCCAGGCGGTGGGGAAGCTCGGGGACCTGGTGGAGAGCGAGCAGCTGTTGCTGCAGGCGGCGGAGCGGGCAGAGGCCATCGACTACGTCGCCGGAGAGCGGCGGATCGCGGCGACGCTGGCGGGCCACGAGCTTGCTGCGGGGCGGGTCGACCGATCGCGAGAGCGTCACGTCGCGGCGGTGGCGGGTGTTCGAGACGACGGGGTGCCCGCCGACGAGGTCGCGGTGTTGCTTGGAGCGACGGACGCGGATCTAGCGGCTGAGGAATATGGCGTCGCGAGCGCACGTATGGAGCGAGCCGCACATCTCGTTCACACCCGAGACCTGGTCCGCTACAAGGCGCTGCTGGCGTTCGCCGAGGCCAGCCTTGAGGCGCGTCGACGAGGTGGGGCGGAGGCTGCGTTCACCTTGCTGACGGCGGCCGACCTTCTCGACAGCGTCGATCGTCCCGCAGAGGCCCTCGCGGCGAGGCTCAGCGCTGCTGATTTCGCGCCGCCCGAGGACCCCCGGGAGCTCGTCAAGGTCGCCGCCCAGCTCGGCAGCGCTGCGGCGAAGTGGGACGCGCAGAGCGTGTTGGCGGTCGCCAATCGCGAGGGCCCCGAGGCCTTCGAGGCCTTGATCTCGCAGGCGAGAGGCTGCGGCATGGAGCTGGTCGCGTTGGCGATCGAGCGGCGCTGCGCAGAGCTACACTGCCCTGAGCGGCTCGACGATCTGGCCGCTCAGGCTGAGGCCTGTGGTGCGTCGTGGCAAGCCCGGCTGTGTCGCGAGGCCCGCAGCAGAGCCTGAGGAAGAAGGCTCGCTACGCCGAGCCGCCGAGTGGTCGCTCGTGAGGAGGTGCCGAGGGGGCGCCACCTCTCGCCAGGCGATGAGCACGGCGGCTCCACGTCAGACGTTCAGGCGGCGGCGGTGTTCCGAAGCTCGCGAGGCTCGCAGATGTAGCCGGCGATCGCGCTGGCTGCCACGACGTAGGGGTTGGCGAGGTACACCTGGCCGGGGCCGGAGCGCCCCGGGAAGTTACGGTTGATCGCCGACACCGTCACCTGCTCGCTGTTCAGGCTCACCCCTGGGCCAGCCTTGATACAGGCCCCGCAGCTCGGGTTGACGAGACGGGCCCCGACCGCACGGAAGAGATCGATATACCCGCGGTCTTCAGCATACCTCCGGATGTTCTGGCTCCCGAACTGGATGTAGAGGTCGACCCCGTCCGCCACACGCTGACCTCGCTCTGCGGCCTCTGCCAACACTTCGGCGTACATGTCCATGTCGGTCATCTTTCCGCCGGTGCAGCTGCCCCCGTATGCGATGTCGATGCGGACGCTCTGCTTCATGTCGGCGATGTGCACTCCGTTGCGTGGGTCCCCCGGGGTCGCGACCATAGGCCGGAGATCGGTGAGGTCGATGTCGAAGGAGGCCGCGTAGTGGGCGTCCGTATCGGACCGATGGATGACTCGTCGGATCGCGTCCGGTGCGACCCCGCGGAGGTGGGCCAGCTCGCGTATCAACCGGTCATCCGCTTCGATGATCCCAGTCGTGGCACCCGCTTCGACCGCCATATTGGTCAAGGTAGCCCGTTCGTCCAAGTTCAGCGCCGCGATCGCCGGACCGGCAAACTCGAGGACCTTGCCGATCGCCTCGCCGTTGCGGATGTAGTCACCGGACATCACCTTCAAGATGACGTCTTTGGCTGAGCAGTCCGGGTGCAGGTCACCATGCAGGTAGTACCGCACGGTCTCCGGCACCGTCACTCGGAAGTCCCGAGTGAACCAGCTGTTGGCCATATCTGTCGAACCCACACCGAACGCGAAGGCGCCAAGTGCGCCAGCGGTGCAGGTGTGGGAGTCGGTCCCTACGACCACGTCGCCGATGTTGCCCAGCTCTTCGAGGACGGCGTTGTGGCAGATGGCCTCCGAGCCGCCCTCCGTGACCTCGCCAAAGAGTCGAATCCCATGCCGCTCGGTAAAACTCTGCTGTGTCGTCGCCAACCCGTTGGCGCGGTCGAGGAGCCCCATCTTGAGATGCTCGACGGGCATCACGTCGCCCAAGAAGGTCAGGTGGTCGCGGAACGCAAACACAGAGCTGGGGTCGGCGACCCGAGCATCTTCTCCGAAGGAGCCCACGTAGAGGGCCTCCGCCATCGGCGTGACGTACTCGTGAGAGAAGCGGACGTCCGCGCGGACAAACAGCGCATCCCCGGGCTTGACCGCCACGAGCCCCAGCTCTCCGGTCTTCGCGTCGATGATCGCGTGGGCCGCGATGACCTTCTCGACAAGGGTCATCGGGCGGGCTTGGGTGTCCACCGCTGGCGGCGAGACGGCGCCGCTGAGTCGAGCTTTGCTGTACTCGAACAACCCGCCGTGCTCGACGATGCTCTTGCTGATGGCGTCGAGTCCGTCTGTGAACTCGGACAGGGCGATGGTCTCGCCTGACAGAATCCGCGGCACGAGCCCCAGGTCCGTGGAGGTCAGCAGGCCGATGTTCTGGCAATTCTGGCCGTAGATCTTTTCGATGGTCTTGGCCAAGACCAGCTCGATGCCCGCCGCCTTCTCCGAGTACGGCGCGGTCTCGCGGCTCGAGCCGCAGCCTTTGGACAGGCCGCTCACGATGACCGAGAACCCGCCGTCTTTGATCTCGTTTTGCCCGATGGCTTTGCCTCGCAGGCCGACCATGGAGTACTCGCCGAGGGTCTCGTCGTAGTAGAAGCACACCCAGCCGGGGGTGATCTCGTCGGTGGAGATGGCGTCGATGAGCTTGCGCGCCGGATCCCACTTCAGGTCTCGACCTTGCAGCTGCTCACGGATCAGCTCCAGGTCTTCGGTGAGAAACAGGATTCGACCGTCGAAACGAAGCGAGGCAGGACGCACGAGAACCTCTAGGGTGACGCAGCATTGGAAGGACCCTGGTCCTTATCGCACCCGGTCGTCGAGAAGCAACCGTGGAAACCAGTCATCGGCGGGAGCGCGCTCCCGCCGAGTGGGGTCTCCGTGCGGTCGGAGCGGCCCAGGATACTTGTAATTGTTCTCGGATGATACGGCGCTGGTCAGCCACTCGTGGGCGCCACAGCCAGCCCGCTGATCAGTGAGCCGCTGGATGTTGCCGCTCGGTGTGCTCCAGAAAGTGGTCTTCGAGCGACAGCCCGGACTCACGCATGCGGGTCAATTCTTGGGGGGCCAGGGTCGACATGACCTGACCGTGGTCGATCAGCACCACGCTGTCGCAGAGCCGCTCCAGCGCCGCCAGAAGATGAGAGACCAGCAGCACCGCGGTGCCCCGCTGAAGTCGCTCCTGGACCACCGCCTTGACCTCGGCGGCTGCCCGCGGGTCCAGGCCGGTGAGGGACTCGTCGAGCACGAGCAGCGCGGGGTCACCCAGCAACGCCGCGCTGATAGCCAGCTTTCGAGCCATCCCCTCGCTGTACTCCCGAGTCATGCGGTGCTGTGCGTCCGTCAGTCGAAAGCGATCGAGCAGCTCGTCCATGGCGTCGTCGCTGTCCGCTTTGTCGAGCCCCCGCACATCCGCCACGAAGCGCAGCACCTCGCGACCTGTAAGGAACGGGTAAAGCTCTGTTTTTTGAGGTACATAGCCCGTCTTCGCGCGCGCGACGCCAGCGTGGGTCACCACGTCGAAGCCCCCGACCTTGACCAGGCCGGCGTCCGCCAGGAGCTGCCCGGTGACGACCTTCACCGTGGTGGACTTGCCCGCACCGTTGGGGCCGATCAGGCCGACGAGCTGCCCCGGCTCCACCGTCATGCTCAGGTCTCTCACCGCCACGGTGCGATGAAACGCTTTGCGGAGGCCAACGATCTCGAGCGCTGCGGCCATCACGTGCTCCCTTGTCCAGAGGTCATCCCGGTCGCCGCGGCGACCACGGCGATGATCACCAGGCGCCAGGTGGTCGCCGCCCAGACGACCCTCAGGGCCCCGGTCCGCGCCGCGATCATCTCGCTGCCCAAGAGCAGCAGCGCGCTCACGAGCACGCCTCCGGCGAGCACCATGCCGACCGCGGCGGCGTCCCCGGTGAGCGCCGTCACTACTCCGGCGACCGCGACGCAGAGCAGCGGCTCCAGCGCTGTCGCGGCCAGCCGACCGAGTCGCTGGGCGGCGGGATCTGTCGGAAGGGAGGCGTCGAGATAGGACGCCGCCAGCTCTCCACGGGTCCGAAAGGCGCTCACCAGAAAGAGACCCACCACGGCCGTTAGCGCGATCAGAAGTGGCGCCGCGCGGTCCAGGCTGGACGCGTGATCTCCCAGCGCGAGCCGGCCGGCGACCGCGGCGAACAGCAGCAGCACCGCCGTGTCGATGCGGTAACGTCGGCGGAGCTGCCGTCGGTCGCGCAGGAAGTAGGGCTGGGCTGTGGTCGGAAGGAGGCTCACCAGCCCCTCGCCTCGGGTTCGTTCCGGGACGCCGTCCTCCGTATACGGTGGCGGGATCTCGGCCTGGGCAAACCGCGCGATGATGCCGTGGAAGCTGTCAACGATCGATTGGTGGCTCGACCGGAGCCCCCACGCCGCCACCATAGCCGAGATGAGATAGGGGCCCGCCACCAGGTCGGGCCTGCCGGCCAACATCCCGTGAAAGAGGAGGAGCTCGTTGACGACCACCACCACGAGCCCCACCACCAGGCCAGCCGCCGGGCTCCAGAGCAGCATCGCGTCGTCGCTGGCGATGACCGGACCGGCCAGCATCTTTCGGAGCGCTGTTGCGTCCCGCAGTAGGGAGCGCCCGGCCGCGAGATGGACCGCTGTCGCTGCGGGGATCGTGGCGACAAACGTGAGGGCTGCCACGACCACCGCGTAGACGCCCTGTTGACCGCCGCCCACTCGGAGCAGCGCGATGCCATAGATGAGCCCCGGGAGGATCAGCGGGAGGTGCATCACGTAGGTGCGCAGGGTGATATCGACGCTGCGGGTGGCGCCGCGGATAGGGAGGGTGTTGAGATAGAGCGCGTCGCGCGAGCGG
>JAAZYN010000218.1 GCA_014239625.1 Myxococcales bacterium
CCAGCAACGAAATCGCTTGGCGAATCTCGCGATCAACCAAACTGACCGGCTCCATGAGCTTGCCACGTCGGGGGCTCGGCGCCGCTGGAGACGCACCGGCTCCGTGATTTTCATTGAAGGGCGTCCACCGATGTGCTAACCGACCCGCCACACTTCAGGGATCCCTCACGAAGTGGGCTTCACCGGCCCGCTTTTTTTATTGCCTTTGGCCGGCAGGAAACAGCGATTGGAACATCTCGCCGAGACGGTGCAACGCCTGCACGACCTCATCGAGCCGGTGCTCGAGGAGAGCGGATTGGAGCTGATAGATCTCCAGTTTTCGCGCAAGGGCGGCAAGCGTGGGGGGTACCGCCTCAAGCTGATCATCGATCGTGCGGGACGCACCAGCTATGCCCCTCAACGCTCGGCGGACGGGACCCTCACAGAGGCCGGCGTGACCATCGACGACTGCGTCAAGGCGAGCAAGACCCTGGGTCCGCTGCTGGACGTCGAAGACGTCATCGCTGGAGCCTACGATTTCGAGGTCAGCTCTCCCGGCGTGAATCGCCTCCTGAAGCGACCCGAACACTTTGCCTTGGCCCTCAACCAGACCATTCGCGTGAAGACGCGAGTGCCCGTGGGCGACAGCGACAGCACCTTCTACATCGAGACGCTCGCCAGCGCTGACGACGAGGGCATCACCCTCGCGCTCAAGCGAGGCGAGCTCACCATCCCGTATCGACTCATCGCCAAGGCCACCTTGGAGTACGAGTTTTAGACCTGCTTTGCATTGGGAGTGACGCGACATGCACGACATGACCCTTGAGATGACCCTGGACATGGTAGCCAAGGAGAAGGACATCTCCCGAGATGTTCTGGTCCAGGCCATCGAGAGCGCCATTCAGACCGCCGCCAATAAAGTGTTCGGCGCCGCGCGTGATTTCGAGGCGACGTATAATCCCGAGTCCGGGCAGGTCGACCTGCACCAGTACATGACGGTCGTCGAGGACGTCGACGACCCGGACACCGAGATATCCATCGACCGGGCCCGAGCGATCGACGAACAGGCCGCTGATGGCGACGAGCTGGGGATCCAGATCTTCTACATTCTCAACAGCCCCGACGACAAGAAGAAGGCGGCGCAGCAGGACAAGGACTACGGCGACGTCCTGGGCGTGAGCCAGGCCCGTCAGGCCTTTGGACGCATCGCCGCGCAGACCGCCAAGCAGGTGATCATTCAGCGGGTACGCGAGGCCGAGCGCGCTCGCATCTTCGAGGAATACAAGGACCGCCAGGGTGAGCTGGTGACCGGTATCGCGCGGCGCTTCGAGCGTGGACACGTCATCGTCGACCTGGGTCGGGCGGAGGCCATCCTACCCAGTCGCGAGCAGATGCATCGGGAGTCGTATCGCGCCGGAGACCGCGTCCAGGCCTACGTCAAAGAGATTCGCAGCGACGCCCGGGGGCCACAGATCATTTTGAGCCGGACCGATCCGGGGCTCATTTACAAGCTGTTCGAGATGGAGGTCCCGGAGATTTACGAGGGTATCGTGCGCATCGTCGCCGTCGCCCGCGAGCCCGGAGAGCGCACCAAGATCGCGGTGGCCAGCCGCGACTCGGACGTCGATCCCGTGGGCGCATGCGTCGGCATGAAGGGCAGCCGGGTCCAGGCGGTCGTTCAGGAGCTGCGCGGCGAGAAGATCGACATCGTCCCCTACAGCCAGGACGTGGCCAAGTTCGTCTGCAACGCGATCGCGCCCGCGGTCGTGTCGCGCGTCTTGATCGACGAGAAGAACGAGACCATCGAGCTCATCGTTCCCGACGACCAGCTGTCCCTGGCCATCGGCCGCCGTGGTCAGAACGTCCGCCTGGCCAGTCAGCTTGTGGGATGGCGCATCGACATCAACAGCGAGAGCAAGGTCGACGAGTACAAAGACGAGCTCCGGTATTTCTTGGGCAAGAACCTGCCCGACTTTGATCCGTCGAGCATCGAGTACATGTTCAAGCTCGGGTTCCACTCGGCCGAAAACATCATCAACGCCGACGCCGTGGAGCTGACGAGCGTGCCCGACGTTGCCATCGAGTTTGCCGAGCAGCTTCAGGACATCTGCGAAGATTTGCTGGACGCGAGGGCACGTGGGGCGCTATGGCCCTCCGGGGGTCGCGACGCGGCCCGAGCTGAGATCGCGAGCCGCCGTGCTCCGCACATCGATGAGGAAGAGGAGTAGGCCCAGCGGCCCATCCAGAGCCCCATCGAGCCACCACTGTTAAGGAATACCGAGCGATGAATGTCCGACGATGACCGCTAGCGCCCGATGATTAGGAGGCTTCACGATAACCGTGAACGCTCACGCTTCACCCATTCGCATGTGCGCGGCCTGCCGCGAGAGGCACCCAGCTCGACAGCTGGTTCGCTTCGCGTTGCTCGATGCGCAGCTTACTGTCGACCTGGCACGGACTATTCCGGGCCGGGGGGTGCATCTGTGCGCGCAGCCTCGTTGTCTTCGGCAGGCGGTCAAACGCTCGGTTTTTAAGCGCGGGTTCTCCCAACACGTCGAGGTTCCGGTGGAGGCGGGCGATCCTGCCCTCGGGCTCTGCTCCCTCGTGCTCACCGCTATGAACGAGGCGGTGGGCGAGTGTCTTGTGCGCGGCGAGCGAGCTCTGCGGTCCGGTCAACGGACCGTCGAGGTCGACGTGCGATGGCCCGACCATGGCGCCGCCGGTTCCATCCTCCGTGGGCATGTTGCTCATCGTTGCAGTGCGCGGCTGAGCTGGCTTTTAGCCAGTATTAGTCGGTTTACTTTGAACAGGAGTGGTGGTATTACCCGCCGCCCCGAGTCACCCACCCCTGGGGCAGGCTAACAATCGTATGAGTAGAGTCAGAGTATACGAGCTGGCCAATCAGCTTGGCATCGAAGCCGGCCTGGTCGCCGAACGCGCACGTGCGATTGGCATCAACGCCGACGGGCATTTATCCCAGCTGGACGAAGACCAGGCCGCCGCGGTCAAGAAGGCCTTCCGCGAGAACCCGGCGGCCGGTCAGGTGACGCAGAAGAGCGTCGCGCGCGGCGTAATTCGTCGTCGCCGCCGCGCCGACCGTCGACCCCGTGGCGTCGAAGAGGCGGTCGCCGTAGCTGTTCCGGAGCCCGTAGCGGCCCCGGTGCTCGAGGTCGCCGCCGCCACCGTGGTGGATGGTGCGGCGCCCGCTGCGAGCGAAGCGCCCACACCGGACGGCGGCGCCCCGGCTCCCGTCCGCGCGAAAGCCTCCGAGGAGCCCAAGGTGGCGAAGGCCACCGAAGAGCCCTCTGGCGCACCGCGGGCGGAGTCACAACCTTCTGAAGCCCCCGTGCTCAGTGACGCGGAGACGCCACCGGCGCAGGCGCCAGCGGCGGGGGCCCCAACGCCTGGGAGCGAGCCGGCTGGCACGACCGCTGCGCCGGTCAAAGAGGAGCCGTTGACGCGCACCGACACCAAGTACGGTGGGCATCGCGCGGCCAATCGTGATCCGCAGCAAGTCGCAAAGGTCGCGCCGGTGCCGACGGCGTTCGCCACGGTCGTGGGCAAGCTCGATGAGGACTTGGCTCGCAACCTGCGGGCGACCGAACAAGCGCGCCGCGCAGAACGTGGCACGCCTCGACCGTCCGGTCCGCCGGGTCGCGTCGCTACTCCCGGTCCTGGGCCGAACCCCTTCCCGGGCAACTTACCCGGTGGGCCCGGCAAGGGACCGGCTGGTCGTGACACTCGCCGTCGGCGTCCGAGTCGCGTGGCCTACGATCGCAAGCATGACAACCGGCACAACGACAAGCGTCGTCGTGGCGGCAAGCGCAAGCAGAAGCGCCTGGGCGGAGCCAGCACCGAGATCACGGTGCCGAAGGCGTCCAAGCGCGTCGTGAAGATGGAGGAGACCATCACCGTGGCCGAGCTCTCGAGCCAGCTCTCGGTGAAGACCAACCAGGTCATCGGCTTGCTCATGAATATGGGCGAGATGGTCACCGTCAACCACGTGTTGGATCTCGACACGGTCGGGCTGGTCGCCCAGGAGTTCGGCTTCACGGTCGAGAACGTCGCCTTCGACATCGCCAACTACATTCCGGAGGACCCGGAGGCGGCCAAGGTCGTTCCCCGGGATGCGGTGGTCACCGTCATGGGTCACGTCGACCACGGTAAGACCTCCCTGCTGGATTACATCCGCAAGGCGCGAGTCGCGGCTGGCGAGGCCGGAGGCATCACCCAGCACATCGGCGCCTACAAGGTCGGGGTGAAGCTGGCCGACGGCAAGCGCTCGCTGGTCTTCTTGGACACGCCGGGGCACGCCGCGTTCACGGCGATGCGCGCGCGAGGCGCTCAGGTCACCGACATCGTGATCTTGATCGTGTCCGCCGACGACGGCCCCATGCCGCAGACGGTGGAGGCCATCAATCACTCCAAGGCCGCCGGTGTACCTATCGTGGTGGCGGTCAACAAGGTCGACAAACCCGACGCCAACCCGGAGAAGACGCGGCAACAGCTCACAGAGCACGGTATCATCCCTGAAGACTGGGGTGGCGAGCAGCAGTTCGTGGACGTCTCGGCCAAGACCGGCCAGGGCATCCCCGAGCTGTTGGAGGCTGTGGCGCTGCAGGCCGATCTGTTGGAGCTGACGGCGGTCGCTGATCGCCCGGCCAAGGGCGTCGTCTTGGAGGCTGAGCTCAGCAAGGGGCGGGGGCCGGTCGCGACGGTGCTCGTGCAGGACGGCAACCTCAAACGAGGGGATATCGTCGTCGCTGGCAAGGCCACCGGCCGCGTCCGCGCGCTCATCGATGACAAGGGTCGTCAGGTCAAGCTCGCCGGCCCGGCTACGCCGGTCGAGGTCTTGGGGCTTGGCGCGGTGCCGCCCCCCTCCGAGATGTTCTTCGTCGTCAAAGACGAGCGTCATGCGCGAACGATCGTAAGCCACCTCGAAGACAAAGATCGCGAGAAGCGATTGGCAGAGGAGCGCAAGAAGGTCTCCTTGGACGACCTGTTTGCTCAGGTCGAAGCGGGCCAGATCGCCCAACTGAACCTCATCATCAAGTCGGATGTGCAGGGCTCGTTGGAGGCGATGCGGACCGCGTTTGGCAAGCTGAAGCACTCCGAGGTGGAGGTGAACGTCATCCACAGCGCGGTGGGCGCTATCAGCGAGTCCGACGTGGGACTCGCCAGCGCATCCAACGCGGTGATCATCGGATTCAATGTTCGCCCGGAGAAGAACGCCAAGGCGATGGCGGAGCAGGAGGGCATCGACGTTCAGCTGTTCTCGGTCATCTACGAAGCCGTAGACGCCGTGAAGCTTGCGATGCAAGGGCTGCTCTCGCCGACCATCGAGGAGCGCTTCCTCGGCAAGGCCGCCATCCGCGAGACGTTTACGATCCCGCGGCAAGGGACCATCGCTGGCTGCGCTGTGCTCCAGGGCAAGCTGGTGCGGAACCAGAGCGCGCGCCTGGTGCGCGACGGGATCGTCGTCTACACGGGCAAGATCGATTCGCTCCGGCGGTTCAAGGAGAACGTCGCAGAGGTCGATCGCGGCCACGAGTGCGGTGCTCATCTCGAGCGATACAACGACGTCAAGATCGGCGATGAGATCGAGTGCTTCGAGCTCGTTGAGGTCGCGCCCAAGCTCGAGCTGGAAGAGGAGATTTAGTGTTCCGTGTGCACCCCTCGCGGGCGCCTCGCGTCTCTGGCCAGCGCGGTGTCTCGAACACCTGGCTGGCCTGGGATCTGGGATGTCGGTCGCGACCATCGCGCGCGGGGAATTAGCCGGTGGCGCGGCGTGCGTTCGCCAGAACGGAGCGGCTTCAGAAGCAGATCGGTGAGGTCGTCGCCCTTGTGCTCCGCCGCGAGAGTCGAGATGCCGCATTGCACGACGTTGTCGTGACGGGGTGCGAGGTCACGCGCGATCTGTCTTACGCGACCATCTTTTATTATCTCCCCGAGCGCGCCGACCGCGACCAGGTCACGCAAGCGCTTGGGCGGGCGGCCGGTTTTTTGCGCAGCCGCGTGGGGCGAGAGATTCGTGCGCGCAACACGCCGGAGCTGCGGTTCTCGTATGATGAGTCCGTCGCGACGGGCCTCCGTGTCGAGGAGATCCTTCAGGACATCGGTCCGCTCCCGTTGCCGGCTGAGGACGAACCTGCCGATCCGGCCGATGGTGCCGCCGGAGAGTCGGAGGGGTAGCGTTGGGGCGCCGGAGAAAGCGGGACGGCGACCGTGGACCCAGTGGGGTCATCGTCATCGACAAGCCCCGCGGGCCGACGTCGTTTAGCGTTCTGCGGCGGGTGCAGCGGCAGCTGGACTCGGCGAAAGCCGGACACGCCGGCACCCTCGATCCTGCGGCCACCGGGGTCCTCGTGGGGCTGCTCGGGGAGGCGACCAAGCTGTCGGGGTGGGTGAC
>JAAZYN010000219.1 GCA_014239625.1 Myxococcales bacterium
CCTGCTGGAGGTCCGGCGATTATACCTCCGAGCGTTTATCTACGGGATGCACGAGCCCGTCGGGCTGCTGGTGGACCTATGACCAGCGCGCTTCCCATTCGCTGAACCCTGGGCTCGATGGCGCCTGGTCACGTGAGCACGGTGAATCACCGTGGAGCATCGTGCGAGCATCGTCCACGCGGCCCATCGGGTTCACCCACGTCCGCGTCTCTGGCTGCTCGAGGGCGCCTATGGATCCGACCTCCCTCCGAAGGGGGCGACGGCCGACGTCGTCTTCGCCGCCCGCCGAGCCGGCTTGGAGGGCGTGCCTGTCAGCGCCGCGGACCCCGTGGCTGCGGCCCGGGGGGCCTCGAGATACTGCCGATCAGTCCCAGCAGCTGTAATCGTAGGCCACCTGAGCGTCCACGACACCGTCACCGTTCTCGTCGATCTCCTGGCCGATCAAGAAGCCGGTGACCGTGTCATAAGCGTGGTGAGTGCTCTCGTCGATCTCGCCGTCAACACCTCTGTCCAGCTCTTTGAGGTCCAGACCCGACGCCGCGTAGCTGTATGCGATGACCTGATCCATCTCGCCGTCGGCGCCGAAGTCGATGAACTCGTTGAGCAGGTTTCCAACGCCGTCGTATTCGTAGCTGATCTCGAACCACGAGACGTGCATGGTCGAGGCGCGCTCCTCGAGCTTGCTGGTGATGCGGTCATCGACGTCGTACTGATACGAGATGACGGTGTCGGGGCTCTGCGTGTCGACCGTGAACACACGCTCCTCGACCAGGCGGTTCCGCTTGTCGTAGCTGTACTCGTGGAGCTCGTCGACGTCGCCGTCAAGGTTCGCGTCGTACTCACTCCAGCGGAGGTTTCCATAGCCGTCGTAGTCGAACAGGGTCTCGGCGTCGATGGTGCCGTCGGCGTCGCGGTCGGTGCGCTCGGTGGCGAGCTGGCCGCCGAAGTCATAGGCGTACATCACGATGACATCAGTGCTCCCGTCACCGTCGCGATCTTCGTTGCGCTGCATCAACTTGCCGTTCGGGGTGTACAGAATCTCGATGCGCTTGTCGGCTGTGCCGTCACCATCGGCGTCGTGGGTCTCCACGGCGACCTGACCATCGGCGCCGTACGTGTAGCTGGTCTTGGAGGCGAGCTCGCCGTCGGCGGTCAGATGACTCGCCGAGCAGGCCGGCAACAGGGTCACCTCCGCCGACACCGGGTCGCCCGACGCGCTGCCGGCGTCCTGGGGGCCGCGCTCGCAGCCCGCAGACAGCACCACAGTCAGCGCCGCCGCGGCGGCGAGGATGGGGCCAATGGATAGTTTCATGGTCAACGCGTACCCCTTGTTGGACGCACCGGTGCCAACGAAGGCCTCCATGGTAAAGACCGAAAGCCGTCCAGGGAAGTGGGTTCCCTGAAACGAACTGCGTGGGTCTGTCCTCGAGGCCACGAGGGGTGGCGGCGCTCCCGGCCCGATCAGAGGGTGAGCTGCGACGCGGCGACGTCGTCATCCTCTTGAACCGCGTGAGCCTGAACGACGTCGGTCAGGCTTGAACTCTCCCGGGCCAGTCCTGCACCCTCGCCGCCCGGCAGGAGCCAAACCGCTGGCGGATCCACCCAACGAACGCCACACTCGGGGCACCAGGGAGCCGAGCATGTCGACCAGAACGAAAACCGGGGGCGGTGCACCCAAGCGACGTCCGCGTGTCTACGACGTCGCCGTCGTCGGCGCTGGGCTCTCTGGACTCCGGGCCGCGTCGTCGCTGGCCGGTGAAGGGGTCGACGTGATCTGCCTCGAGGCGCGCGACCGAGTCGGCGGCCGCACCCTGTCTGTAGACCTGGCCGACGGGCGCTTCGACATCGGCGGGCAGTGGCTCGGACCGACTCAAGAGCGCGTCCAGCGTCTCTCCGCTGAGCTCGGAGTCGACACGTTCCGAACGTTTCATCGAGGCACCAAGCACTTGGAGTTGGACGGGCGACGCTCGAGATACAATGGCTCCATCCCGTCGCTCAGCCCGCTGCGACTGCTCCACCTCCAAGCCAGCTTGATGCAGCTGGACGCCCTCGCCAAACGCGTGGACCCTCACAACCCCCTGGCGTCACGGAACGCCCAAAAGCTCGACGCCATGTCGGTCGAAGACTTCAAGAGGCGGTGGGTCAAGTCGCACCAGGTTGGACGTGTCATGGACATCGGCATCGAGGCCGTATTTGGTGTGCCCGCGTCCGACCTCTCGATGCTCTGGTTTTTGCATTACTGCGCCGCCGCCGGAGGCTTCTTGAAGCTGGCCGAGGTGCCTGGCGGAGCTCAGGAGCGGCGCTTCACTCCAGGAGCTCAATCCCTGTCACTGGGGCTGGCTGAGCGCCTCGGCCCGGAGCGTCTCCGGTGCGAGGCCGCCGCGCGTCGGATCCGGCACGACGGGACGACCGGAGTGACGGTCGAGACCGACTCGGGCCCATATCGCGCCCGCTACCTGATCATCGCGATGCCGCCGCACCTGGTCCACCGAATCGACTTCGATCCTGCGCTACCGGCGCTCCGGCAGCAGCTCGACATGCGCATGCCCATGGGTAGCACCCTGAAGTGGTTGGCCACCTATGACCACGCGTTCTGGCGAGCCGATGGCAACTCCGGTGAGGTCCTCTCCACCAGCGGTCCACTCAACGTCGTCTACGACAACGTCCATGCGGGAGGACAGCCCTGCCTCGTGGGGCTCATCGTCGGGCGCAGCGCGCTCCAGTGGGGGGCCGCCCGGCCGGAGGCGCGGAGGCGCGCGATCCTGCATCACCTCGCGGAGTTCCTGGGACCCTCAGCGCTCACCCCGTCGGCGTGGCTCGACAAGGACTGGGGCGCTGACCCCTGGTCCCAGGGCTGCCCCGTCGCGAGCATGGTGCCCGGAGCCATGACCTCGGTGGGCGACTGGCTCGCCAAACCGATCGGGCGGATCCACTGGGCGGGTACAGAGACCGCCAGCTCCTGGCCGGGGTACATGGAGGGCGCTCTGCAAGCGGGCGAACGCGCTGCCGCAGAGGTCTCCGAGCGGCTGGTCTGACCGGTCCGCGATGCGGGTCGATCGGGGGCCCGGCGCGGCGCCGCGGCCACGTGTCAGGTGCAGCAGGAGGTGGCGTCGACGGGTCGCCGACCCGAGAGGCAGCCGCATGGTGGGGCGATCTCCACCTGGGCGCACGGCGAAGATCGTTCGACCGTTGCTTTCTCGGCGTTGGTGCCGAGGATTGGAGCCCACCGAGTCCTCAGGAGCGATCATGCGCCAAGTGTGGATCACCCGAAAGGGTGCCCCCGAAGTCCTTCAAGTCCGTGAAACAGATGACCCAGAGCCAGGTCCGGGGGAGGTCCGACTCCGCGCTCACGCCGTGGGTGTCAACTTCGCCGACATCATGGCTCGGATGGGCCTGTATCCCGATGCTCCAGGCATCCCCTGCGTGGTCGGTTACGAGGCGGCCGGCGAGATCGATGCGGTCGGCGACGGGGTCACCGAGTTCGCGGTGGGCCAGCGCGTGGTGGCCCTTACCCGTTTCGGGGGATACAGCGACACGGTGGTGGCTCCGAGTGCGCAGGTCGCCGCTCTGGACGACGCCATCAGCTACGAGGTCGCGGCCGCGATCCCGGTTCAGTACCTCACCGCCTGGTTGATGTTGGTGCGCCTGGGCAACGTGCGCGCCGGTGACCGGGTCCTGGTCCACGCCGCGGCCGGCGGCGTCGGGCAGGCGGCGCTGCAGATCTGCGCCTGGCGCGGCGCCGAGGTCATCGGGACCGCCAGCGCTGGAAAGCACGAGCGCCTACGAGAGCTGGGCGTCGCTCACTGCATCGACTACCGAAATGACGACTTCGAGCGCGAGGTCATGCGGATCACCGACGGGGCCGGGGTGGACATCGCGCTGGACGCGGTCGGCGGCAAGTCCTTCAAGAAGTCGTACAACGTGCTGACCGACATGGGTCGTCTGTATTGCTTCGGCGGCTCGGCCTTCGTCCCGGGAAAAAAGGTCCGGCTCATACCCTTGGTGAGAGCCTTCTTGGCGATGCCCAGGTTCAAGCCATTCGACATGATGGACTCAAACAAGGGGGTGATGGGCGTCAACCTGGGGCACCTGTGGCACCGCGCCGACATGATCAGAGACGAGCTCCGCGCCATCGTCGGCCGGGTTCAGGACGGCACGCTGTCGCCCGTGGTGGACGCCACCTTCCCGTTTGATCGCGCCGACCAGGCGCATCGGTACATTCAGGATCGAAAGAACTTCGGCAAGGTGTTGCTCACGCCCACCTGAGGCGTCTCCGGACTCGGGCCAGGGCGAGGGCGGTCAGCGAGATCAGGGCAGCCAGCGGAAGGCGCCCATGGTCATCGCCGGCTTCACAGCCGGAGCCTTCGGGCGTCGCGGGTGGCTCCGGGGGGGCGCTGGCTTCGATGCACTGGCCAGTGAACGGGTCCGCCACCTGGCCGAAGGGGCACCCTCGCGGTAGGGCCCCGTCCGGGATCGAGCCGCCGCTGTCGCTGGGACCGGTCCCCCCATCGGGGACGCAGCCGGTGCCCTGTTGGCACACCTCACCCGACGGACAGGAGCCACAGCTCCCGCCGCAGCGGTCGTCGCCGCAGGTGTTGTCGCCACAGAAGGGGATGCAGCCGTCTGCGTTCATGCAGACGCCTTGGATACAATCGGCGCCACCCGCACAGGCACCGCAGCTCCCGCCGCAGCCGTCGTCGCCGCACCAGGCCCCAAAGCAGTCGGGGGTGCAGCCCGACGCGCACTGCCCGTCGACGCAGCTCATGCCGTCGCCGCACTCGCCGCAGCTGGAGCCGCACCCATCGTCACCGCACACCTTGCCCCCGCAGTCGGGGGCGCAGGCGTCGCACTGGCCGTCGTCATCGCAGCTCTGTCCAGCCGGGCACTCACCGCAGCTCGCCCCGCAGCCGTCGTCACCGCAGAGTTTGCCCGCGCAGTCCGGGGTGCAGCTGCCACCATCGCAGAGCCCCATGGGCGTGCATGAGATGCCGGCCTCACACTCACCGCAGGTACCGCCGCAGCCGTCCGGGCCGCAGTTTTTGCCCGCGCAGTTGGGGGTGCACAGCGGCAGGCAGGTGCCGTCGGCGAGGCACACCTCGGTGCCCGCTTCACAGAAGCCGCAGGAGCCATTGCAGCCGTCGTCACCGCACTCCTTGCCGTCGCAATCGGGCGTGCACGCGGTGGCGCTGCAGGTCTGATCGGCCTGGCAGCCCTCGCCCGGGGGGCACACCCCGCAGATGCCGCCGCACCCGTCGCTGCCGCAGCTCTTGCCCGCGCAGTCGATGGTACAGTCGAAGACGCACTGGCCTTCGGAGTTGCAGTCCGCGCCGGCGTTGCACACGCCGCAGCTCCCACCACAGCCGTCATCGCCGCACTGTTTCCCCGCGCAGTAGGGGGTGCAGCTGCCGCTACACTGTCCCGCGCCGTCACAGCTCTGACCCGAGCCGCAGACACCACATGCCCCCCCGCAGCCGTCGTTGCCACAGACCTTCCCGTCGCACTGTGGGACGCATGGCGGGCACGCCAGGGGGTAGGTGCCACCGGGCTCGGCGGCGCCCAGGTCGGTGCACCCGTAGCGGCCGAGGGTGGCGCTCCAACCACATTGGTCGGCGGCCACACCGCCCCCGCATTCGGCGCAGCCCCCGCATGACCCGTTTGCGGTGACGACGCACGCCGTGTCCCACGCCACGTTGCAGCAGAATGGGTCCAGGGCGCACACGCACTCCATCTGGTCGGCGTCGCAGCAGCCGGGCTCGAGGCCGGAGGCGCAGCAGCTGCGGGAGGTCAGCGCGCCGCAGTCGAACTCACACAGCAGCCCGTCGTCGCTACAATATCTGGCCGTGGTGTCGTCACAGCAGCCCACCGGAGGCACGCTGAAATCGCTGGGGCAGGGGCCGAGGGCCAGGCCCACCGGGCACTGAGCGGAGGCCGATGGAGTGATAAAGCAGAGGGCCAGGCCCCCGAAAAACAACGCGATGGGACGCATGGCGGAGAGATAGCACACCCGCGGCGCGAAAAAAAAGTGCGCGTTCGGTGAACGCGCCGCTTTGGACCGGGCACCTAACTATGTGTCGATGGCGGCAGGCTCGCTCCGCTCGACGTCTACTCACCCACCCGGAGGTCGCCATGCGCGCTTCAGCAGGTAGCAGAACCCTATTGATGGCCGGCCTTTGTTGCGCTCTCGCCGCGTCGTGCCGTGGGCTGCCGAGCACCTCGCGCGCTCCCATCGCCGATGCTGACCGAGGTCTCGTGTTGGCCGTCGAGGCCGGCGGCTGGGACGCCGTGAGCCCCTGGAAGAAGGGCGTCGCTGACGCCTACGCCAGGGCCAACGCGGTGCTGTCCAGTCAGGAGCTCCGGCGTCGCATGGCCCGTCATTCGGCCC
>JAAZYN010000021.1 GCA_014239625.1 Myxococcales bacterium
CAGCCGAAGGGCCATGACTGATCCGGGCTAGGGATCCAACGGGAGCAAGCGTTATGGTCGCGATTGAGGTCATCTGCCAGAGTACGCCGCACGTCGTCCGTGAGCCCCGCTCCGCCGGCCACATTAAACCGCGCCGCGACCTGCGGCACCACACGCCCCGCGCATAGAACGAGGAGGGCCAGCGACACCATGCATCCACTGCTCGAGAGCGCGATGACGTCTACCGAAGCCACAGGTCGAACGCCGTTCGCGATCCTGGACGTGGACCTCACCATCGTCGACAACGCTCCTAGGACCCGCGCGATCTTTGCCGACTGGCTCCACTCCGTGCGCGGCCGATTGGAGGGGGCTGGCGACAAGGCCATTGAGGCGTTGACGATGCCCATCGTGTTCGGCGTCCAAGACAACCTCAGAGCCCTCGGAGTCAACGACCCTGACATGCAGCGCGAGGCGCTTGGCTTCTGGCTCCGTGCCTTTTTTTCATCGGAGTACTGTCGCCGCGACGTCGCCATCCCGGGGGCCGTGGATGCCGTCCGAAGGCTACACGAGCTGGGCATCACCATCGCCTATCTGACCGCGCGGACAGCGTCGATGGCGGAGGGCACCGTCGCCTCGTTCGCCACGTTTGGCCTGCCGGTGTGCGTCCCAGGGACGGTCCTGATCATGAAGGAAGACCCGAAGGAGAACGACCAGCGATACAAGGAGCGCGCGCTGCGCTGGATCGGTGAGCTCGGAGCGCCGGTGCTGTGCGCCGACAACGAGCCGGGCCACGCCAACGCCATGCATCGTGCCTTTCCAGAGGCCCTGACGGTGTTGGTGGGGGACCGCCACTCGGCCCGAGCGCCCGAACCCGCGGCCGGCGTCGTCAAGCTGGCGCGACTGTCGAACACAATCCACGACGAGGACGGCTGAGATGGTTTGGTCCCGCGACGAGATGGCGCTCCGCGCCGCCAAAGAGGTCACCCCCGGTATGACGGTCAACCTTGGGATCGGGATCCCGACTCTGGTGGCCAACCATCTGGGACCCGACGCGCAGGTGATGCTCCACTCGGAGAACGGGCTGCTCGGAATGGGCCCATTCCCCTACGAAGACAACGTCGACCCGCTGATCATCAACGCTGGAAAACAGACCGTCACGATCGTCGACGGGGGGAGCACGTTTGATTCCACGCTGTCGTTCGCGATGATCCGTGGCGGTCATGTCGACCTGGCGATCCTGGGGGCGATGCAGGTCGCTGCGAACGGAGATCTGGCCAACTGGATGATCCCGGGTGGACTGGTCACTGGGATGGGTGGGGCCATGGATCTGGTCAGCGGCGCGCGGCGCGTCCTGGTCATCAGCCGATTCCGCACGAAAAAGGGCAAACCCAAGTTGGTCCCGCGCTGCACGCTACCTCTCACGGGCGTCGGTTGCGTGGACCGCATCATCACCGACGTCGGAGTCTTCGAGCCACGAGGCGAGGGGTTTGCGGTGGTCGAGCTCGCCCCCACGATCACCCGCGCGGACCTCGGTGACGATGTGGCGTGGGCGGACCACTGACCGCGGTTGACAAGGCAGGTTGGGCGCATATCTTAGGGCGCCATGCCGGAGTGGCGGAATTGGTAGACGCGCTGGATTCAAAATCCAGTGGGAGTGATCTCGTGTCGGTTCGAGCCCGACCTCCGGTAGCCCTCGACATTCCTTGCGTCTTCAGGCTGCCGCCGGGGCCATCGCGGGGGCGGCTCGAGGCGCGGACTCGGGCCGCGGCGCGGCCTGGCTGACGCGGCCTCGGCCGCCCACCTCCATGCCCTGCGGGCGTGTGCACCGGTGGGCTCGAGTCCGGCGCTGCGGGTGGGCGGTCCGCGCGAATATCAGCGGCCCTTTTTGACGGCTCTTGCGTCGACTGCTAGCGTGATTGTATGGCGCTTCAGTTCAGTGCTCGCACTGACATAGGTCTCGCGCGAGACCAAAATGAGGATAACTTCCTCATCGATCGCAAGCTGCAACTCTTCATCGTCTGCGACGGGATGGGGGGGCATAACAGCGGCGAGGTGGCCAGCGCCACGGCTGTCAATGTCGTGCGCGAGACGTTGCTGAAACAACGACAGACCCTGACCAACTACGAGCGAGGTGAGTCGAGCGCCACCGAGCGTGACGTCCGTGCGTTGCTCACCGAGGCGGTTCAGACGGCCAACGCGCGGATCCACGAACGGGGGATGGCGTCGCCTGCCCAGCGTGGGATGGGCACGACGCTGTGCCTGCTGCTCATCATCGGATCCCGTGGCTTCTACGCGCACGTGGGTGATTCGCGACTGTACCGTATGCGCGGCACGCGGTTCGAGCAGCTGACGATGGACCTCTCGTTCTATAACGAGTCACTGCAAATCCAGCCCGAGTTGGCCCAGGAGCTGCTCGACGATCGGTTCAAGAACGCCATCACGCGGGCGCTCGGTCCCACCGCTACCGTGGCGGTGGATACCGAAGACTTCCTGCTGAAGTCGGGCGACCGGTTCATGCTCTGCTCGGACGGGCTCTCGGGCTACCTCGACGAGGACGAGGGCTCGCTAGAGCGGCTGATGACGATCGCCGATCTGGACGAGGCCGCGCAAGCGATGATCCTCTACGCCAACGATCAAGGCGGCAAGGACAACACCACGACGGTGCTGATCGAGGTCGGCGATGAGGTCGGCGAAGCGCGCGATGCCCCAAAGGCGTTCCTGGCGCTTCGCGGCTTCCCGCTGCTGCGGCACTTGAAAGACGCCGAGCTGCAGACGCTCATCGCGCTCACCGATGAGCGCTGCTTCGAGCCGGGTCACAAGCTCTGGGCCGAAGGCGACGAGACAGACGGTCTCTACGTGGTGGTCGAGGGACAACTCGTCATCTCGCGGATGAACACCCTCATCAGCCGGATCGGCCCAGGGCAGTACGTCGGCTCCATCACGGTCATGGACGGGGGCCGGCGCAGCGCGGCGGCCTTCGCGGACCGCGGTGGACCGGTGACCTGCCTGGTGTTGTCCCGCGACAAGTTCAACGAGCTGCTGCTGAACCAACCGGCGTTGGGTATCAAGCTGTTGTGGGGCATTGCGCGGAGCCTCGCCTCGAGGCTCCGCAACGCTACCGGTCGCGTCGTGAGCTCTGCCCCCGCCTCACCGGAGTTCTTGCACGGGGACGTGAAGTTCAAGGGCGGCCTGCAGCCCGGCTGGAAGCCCGCCCCGGGAGCGCCCGCGATCCCGGTCGAAGACGATCCAGCGCACCGTGCGAAGGCCAGTACGAAGCCCACCCCAAAGCCCGCCCCGAAGACCGCCTCGAAGACCGCCTCGAAGACCGGCTCCATCGGGGACAGAGCCAAGCCTCTGACCAGCGGGGCCGGCGGCGACAAGAAAAAAAGGATAAAGAAACCAAAGCAGCGCGCGACGGCTCCGATGCGTCCCATAGCGCCTCAGCCCGAACGCAGCGGCAGCGACTCTCCGGAACCCAGCGCCACGGTCTCGGAGGCCTATCTCGAGCCGGTCGTTCCGCAGCCCATGACACCCGCCGAGCCGCGGCCGGACGCCACGACCCTGCCGAGCATCCCCGCACCAGCGGCACCCGAAGAGTTACGGGCAGACGTCTCCGAGCACGTCGACAGCCCTGTGATTCCCACCGAGGCGCAGGCCCCCGAGCCCAAGCCTGAGGGCGACCAGCTCGTCGGCGACGCGGCGACGTCGGCTACGACTCCAGACGTGCCGCCGACTCAGCCGGAGCCCCCCGCCGAGCCCGACTCTGATCCAGCCCCCGCCGTCGCCGCGCCTGCGGCTCAAAAAGACGCTCCCGTTTCGCAGGACGATTCAGACGCCGCTCCGAAGGCCAAAGACAGCGCCGCCGAGGCTCAGTTCGTGCCCACGATCGGCGACATCTTTGGCACCACCAGCTCGTCGGGACGCGGCAGCCAACGCAGGCGCCATCAGCGGCGTGGGTTGCGCCCACGGCGCGGTTCTGCCAAGGGTAGGTCGGACTGACCGACGAGGTGGACGACCCATGTGGACCCAGGCCCTCGGCATAACGTTGGCCGCGCTGGTGATGACCGCCGGCGCATGCGAAAAAAAGGCGATCCCGCCCTCGACGCCGAGCCCTGATGACCCGTCACGCCACCTGACGGGCGGCAAGCTCCTGCTCGAAGAGCGGTTTGACGGGGCGACGTTCTCCAGCTCCTGGACGGTCACCGAGGGCGGCGACTGGACCATCGTCGACGGGTGGGCGCACAGCAAGAAAGCCCGGAACAAGGGCCTGTGGCTGACGGGCACCAAGCTGCCAGCGGCGACCCGGGTGGAGTTCGACATTCGCAGTGAGCCGCGGGGGGGAAAGCGCTTCGAGGGCGACACCAAGTGCGAGATCTTCAACACAGAGCCGGCTCACGAGAAGGGCTATGTGCTGGTCAATGGTGGGTGGAACAACGCGCTCGACATCATCGCTCGCTTGGACGAACACGGCAAAGACCGCAAAGAGCGCTCCTCGCGCCCCGTCGAAGCATCCAAGACCTATCGCTGGGCGATCGTGCGCACCGACAACACGCTCTTCTGGTTTCGTGACGGAGGGCTGTTCATGTACTACCGCGACGCCAACCCGGTGCCGGGTCAGTACTTCGGCTTCAACAACTGGGAAGCCCATCTCTACGTCGACAACCTGAAGGTGTTCGAGCTGTGAACCGACGCTCGCGGCGGACGACCGCCGTCCAGCCTCTAGACCACTCTGTCGCGGTTGTGGTGCCGGCTTTCAACGAAGCCACACGCATCGGGCGCGTCCTGGCGACGATCCCGTCATACGTGGAGACGGTCATCGTCATCGACGATGGATCGACCGATGAGACAGCCGAGCTTGCAGAGCGGGTCGATGGCGTCGTCGTCGTGAGGCACACCACCAATCGCGGTGTCGGCGCGGCGCTCACCACGGGATATCGTGTCGCGCTGGAGCTCGGAGCCGACATCGTGGCGGTCATGGCGGGCGACGGGCAGATGGAACCGGACGAGCTCTGGGCGCTGGTCGCTCCGATCGCGCGGGGAGAGCTGGACTACGTCAAGGGCGATCGCATCAGTCACCCAGACGTGACGCGACGCATGCCCTGGGTCCGGCGGCTGGGGACCCAGGCCCTCGCGCGTCTCACGCGACGGGTCGCTGGAGCCGGCGCGCTCCCCAGGCTCAATGACGCTCAGTGCGGCTACACCGCGATCGCATCGAACACCCTCAAGCGGCTCCCCCTCGAGCGGCTGTACCCGCGATCTGGGTATCCCAATGCTCTTCCGGGCATGCTGGGTGTGCTGGGGGCCCGCGTCGGTGAGCGCACCGTCTCTCCGGTCTACGCCGGAGAAGCCTCGGGGCTGCGACCGTCGCGCGCCCTTGTGACCCACAGCTTCGTGTTGGTGCGCGCTGCGCTGTGGCGTTTGTCGGTGTCTACTCGGTGGTGAGGGAGGTCGGCGGCAGCGACTGGGGTCGGGTCGGAATGCTGACGACCAGTTGGCCGTCGACGCGCGTGCCCTACGCCGGCCACTTTGTGAGCTCGATGGCCCGCGCCCTGGTAGCCGAGGGGGCGTCGGTCGCCGTGGCTGCGCCGGAGTTTTCGGGTGACGGCGGGCTGCTCGCCTCCGAGTCCATAGAGCTGGTTTCCTCGCCGGTGTCCGGACAGGGCGGTGGCCTGGTCGACAACAAGGCCGGGTGGCTACCGACCTTGCGCGCGCTCCGTTCCGCCGCCTTGAGGGTGGGCAACTGCGACGTCTGGATCGCCCACTGGTGGCCCACCGTCGCCGCCCTCCCCTTGTCTCAACGAGCCGTCGTGGCGCTGCACGGATCCGACGTCGACCTGCTCGACAGGATGCCCTCATGGGTCGCCCGGAGCGTCGCCAAGGGAGTCGCGAGCCGGGCTACGGTCGTGGGCGTCGCGCCCCACCTGGCGTACCGTTTCAACGCCACGCTGGGTCGCTCCGAGGCGCTGGTGTGCCCCCTGGGGGCTGAGCCGCCGGCCACGATGGCCGTCCCCGACGTCGCTTCCCAGTGGCGTGAGTCGGCCAAGCCTCGAGTGCTGACGGTCGCACGCGACGCTCCCGGAAAGGGGCTCTCGCGAGCGCGACAGGCTGCATCGATGGTCGACGAGGTCTCTTGGCTGATCGCCGACGGCCAGCCCCCGCTGTCTCCCAACGAAGTCTGGGCCCTGGTGGCAGCCGCGGACCTGCTGGTGGTCCCAAGCGAGGATGGTCCGAACCAGCCGCGAGAGGGCCAAGCCCTACATCATCTCACAGGCCGAGGCCTGCGGCACGGCGATCCTCGGCGGCCCCAACCGGAGTGTGGTCGAAGCGTTGACCGCGAGCGGGCAATGCATCGTCAACGAGCCCGGCTCCGAGGCGCTAGCGCGCGCGGTGCGACGATGCGTCGAGCCTCCGACCCTGGAGCGGAGTGCGAGACACTCGCTCAGCGCGGGTGAGCGTCTGCAGTGGCCGCGTGTGCTGAAGTCGTGGCTGGGCGCCGTAGCCCGATAACCGCGACTCTGCTTACTTCTTACCGCGGCGCGACGACGTCTTCTTCTTGCGCGCCAACCGTGCCTTCTTGCTGTTCTGCGCATCGCGCTGGCGCATCTTTCGCGAACGGTCACCCTTACCCATAGCTGCTCTCCGAAATAATCTGGTTTGTGCTTTGCGGCGCCGGAGTATAGGAGCCGTGCGGGTCATCGCAAACCAAAAACCGCTCATAACGCTTGACGATCCCCCGGTGAGTGCCTAAAACCCAGGCCGATGCCGCGTCAGATCGGGTCTACGGCGGCGACGTGCTCTGTGCGAAAGTGGCGGAATTGGTAGACGCGCTAGATTCAGGTTCTAGTGCCTTAACGGGTGTGGGGGTTCGAGTCCCCCCTTTCGCACCAGCGACTCCGGGTCAGCCACCTCATCGTGAGGTGGCCGACCCGGTCTCTGCGGAGCTTGCGCCCGGAGGGGGAACCCGGCATACCCGGTGGCATGCTATCGTGCCTCCGAGCCTTGTTCGCCATCGTCGGGATCGCAGCCCTGACGGCCGGATGCGAAGTCAACGCGGCCGCAGTCGACGATCTGTATCGACACACCGAAGCGATCACCGGGCTGGTGGAACGTCACAAGGCCGATCCACGCGCAGCCATCGCCGCGATCGAGGCGTATGAGGACAAACATCGTGCAGAGATCGCCGACTTGGAGCGACGCGCTCGCAAGATCCGGGCCGATCTGGGTCAGCGCTCCAAGCGAAAGCTCCGGGCGCGATGGAACGAGCACGCCCCGCCGCTGCGTAAACGACTGGAAACGCTCACAGAAGGCGCTCTGGAATAAGCCTCCGGTGCGGGCTCGACGGCTGCTTGATGCCCGCGCGCTGATCACTGTGTGGTAATGTAGCGACGCGGCGAGCCTCGCCGGTCAGCTGAATCAAGAAAATTCAATCTGTAGCTAAACCCAAGGGATTCGGCTCTTTGCGCCGTGTGCATGCCAGCCCCGCAGCCGGAAGCCTAAAGCGCTAACTACGAAGCCCACCTAAAATCGCTCGGGTTTGAATTGCGGTTCACGCTGGCTGGCGCGGATCCCGCACCAGGCGACTCCTGGGAGCGGCCCTTGACACGTCGACAGGCGCCGTGGGATCGCACCTCCCATGAAAGCCGCGCTCATTCGTCGTCACGGCGGCCCCGAAGTCCTCACCATTGAAGACGTCCCGACGCCCCGGGCGGGTCCCGGGGAGGTGTTGGTCCAGGTCCGGGCATGCGCCATCAACCATCTCGACGTGTGGGTGCGGCGCGGGATCGACGGCGCGGGGTTCACCCTGCCTGCGGTCGGAGGCGGCGACGTGAGCGGCACGATAGCGGCGCTGGGTGACGGTGTTGATCCCAGCCCAGGGGTCCGAGTCGGCGCCCCCGTGATGGTCATCCCCACGCTGAGCTGTGGTGTCTGCGAGCGCTGCATGTCTGGATCCGATCCGCTCTGCCGTCAGTTCGGCGTGATAGGCGAGACGCGATGGGGCGGCCTGGCGGAATTCATCAGGCTTCCGCGGGCCAACGTCGTCCCCAAGCCCGACAACCTGAGCTTTGAAGAGGCCGCCGCGGTGTCTCTCACGTCCCTGACGGCGTGGCATATGTTGGTAGCCCGGGCCCAGCTCCGCTTCGGAGAGACCGTCTTGATTCAGGCCGCCGGCAGCGGGGTGAGCTGCGCCGCCATTCAGATCGCCAAGCATTTGGGGGCAACGGTCCTGACCACCGCCTCGCACCCCAAAAAGCTCGAGGCCGCCAAGGCCCTCGGAGCCGATCACGCCATCAACTACAAAGAGCAGGACTTTGGCCAGGAAGTGCGACGCATCGTCGGCAAGCGTGGGGTGGACGTGGTGGTCGAGCACGTCGGCGGCGAGACCTTCGAGAGGTCTGCCCGCTGCCTCGGCTGGGGCGGACGCCTGGTGACCTGCGGAGCGACGACCGGCGCGAAGGCGACGATCAATCTGCAGCACCTGTTCTTCAAGGGGCAGTCCCTGCTGGGCTCCACCATGGGCAGCAAGGCCGAATATCACGCGCTGGTCAGGCTGTGGGCGGCGGGCAGACTTCGGGCGGTGATCGACCGTGTGTTACCGCTGGACGACGTCGCGGACGCGCACCGCGCGCTGGAAGCACGAGAGGTCTTTGGAAAGGTGGTGTTGAGACCGTGACCGCTTACTCATTCATCCTCGTCGAGGTGGACGCCGAGCGAGGCGTCGCCACGCTGACCATGAACCGACCCGAGGTTCGAAACGCCCTGCATCTCCCGATGAACCTGGAGATCCGCGGCGCCCTGGAGGAGCTCGCAGGGCGCGGGGACGTCCGCGCGCTGGTGCTCACAGGGGCCGGCCACAAGAGCTTCGTGAGCGGCGCGGATATCGCTGAGCTGCGAGGGCGATCGGGCCCGGATGCGCTGGCTCAACACAACGCCAAGCTGTGCGACGCCATCGACGCCTTCCCGTACCCGACGGTGGCGGCTATCAACGGCTACGCCCTGGGCGGGGGGTGCGAAATCGCGCTGGCATGTGACCTTCGGGTAGCCTCCTCGAGCGCCAAGCTGGGCCAGCCAGAGGTGAGCCTGGGCATCCTGCCGGCAGCGGGTGGGACCTGGCGGCTCCAGCGCACGGTCGGCCTGCCCAAGGCCAAAGAGCTGATCTTCACGGCGGCGCTGATCGGGGCTGAAGAGGCCCTGGCGATAGGGCTGGTCAACCGGGTCACCACCGGAGATGTGGTCGCCGAGGCGCAAGCGTTGGCGGCACGATGCGCGCAGCAATCCGGCATGGCGCTGCGGCTGGCGAAGATCGCCATCAACGAGGGTCGGGAAGCGAGTCGCGCGACCAGCCGCGCGCTCGAAGCGCTCGGGCAGACGGTGCTTTACGACGACGACGAGAAGATGACCCGCATGACCCACTTCCTGGATCGGAGGGGGCGTAAGAACAAAGGGGCGAGCGATGGCTGAGCAACGCGTGGTGGTAGTGGGAGCCGGCGTCATGGGCCGCGGGATAGCGCAAATCTGCGCTATGGCGGGCTACTCGACGGTCCTGACCGACCTGTCTCAGAGCGCCTTGGACGACGCTTTGGTGGTCATCGAAGCGAACCTCGACAAGGGGGTCGCACGAGGTAAGGTCGCACCGGCAGCTCGAACGACGGCCTTGAGCCAGCTGTCCACCGCGACGGATTATGCGGAGGCCGCGCCGACCGCCGATGTCGTGATCGAAGCCATCACCGAAGACCTGGACGTCAAGCGTCGCCTGTTCGCCCACCTCTCGGAGCTGGTCCGGTCCGATACAGTGCTGGGAACCAACACCTCGAGTCTGTCGGTGACCCGCATCGCCGAGGCCACAAAACACCCTGAGCGTGTCATCGGCACCCACTTCTTCAACCCACCCCACATCCTGAAGCTGCTCGAGATCATCGTCACGCCGCAGACCTCGGACACGACTCTGGAGCGCGTGAGAGCCATAGGCGCGGACACTGGCCGGGAGATGATCGTAGTCAAAGACAGCCCTGGCTTTGCGACCAGTCGGCTGGGGTTGGTGTTGGGGCTCGAAGCGATCCGCATGCTGCAAGACGGTGTCGCCAGCGCCGAGGACATCGATCGCGCGATGGAGCTCGGTTACCGCCACCCGATGGGACCGCTTCGGCTCACCGATCTCATATGGCTCGACACGCGACTCAACATCGCCCGGTACCTGCACGAGACCCTGGGTGCTGAGCAGTTCCGACCACCTCGCCTGCTGATCGAGCGGGTCGCTGCCGGAAAACTCGGCAAGAAGAGTGGCGAGGGCTTCTACCGCTGGTGAGACCCCACCCGCGTTACAGCGGGCGAGCTGACGGGAGGCCTCACAGGCGCGAGGTTCAGCGTTGAACTGGCCCCGCGAGCTTGATGTCGAGTCCACCGATCACCGAAGCGATGGTGTACAGCTCCTCGCCGAGCCGCAGATGCGTGGCGTCAGCGACCGGCTCGTTCCAGGTGGGGTCGATGGCCAACCATTTACCGTCAAGAGCGACCTCCACCCACGCGTGATAGCCAAAAGACGTGTAGTCGTCTCCGATGTACGCCAGGCCATAGGCGGGTCGCGCGGGAAGACCAGCGGCGCGAGCCAGGGCCACGAACAGCCAGGTGTGCTCCGTACAGTCACCGACCTTGTCTTCGAGGACCTTCGACGCGGTCGGCAGGTTCGTGGCGAGCCGCTTCTCCAACGCTCCGTACACGAACTTCAAGAGCGTCCGGACCTTGTCAGCGTCGGTCACGGCCCCCTTCAGCAGCTCTTTGGACTTGGCCTTTATGGCAGGGTTGCCTGCGTCGATGAGGGAGTCTGACAGCAGCGCCTTGCGCCGGTCCTCAGGGGTCACTACATCACCGGGACCAGAGCTCACGGTGATGTGATAACGGCCGCCCTTTTTCCTGACCCGCTGAATGGCTGAGCGGGGGAACACGAAGTCCCCCGTGACGCCAACCGAGAGCTCCAGCTTCGTGATCCCCTTCGGATCACCGAGCTTCTTGTCGACCGCCACACCCGACCCCATGACGTCGAGTCCGGTGATGTTGCCCTGGGCGACGGCTTTCTCCTCCAGCTTCATCTTGAGACCAGGCCCCATCGAGGTCTCGATGATGAGCCCGGGCTCCGCCACGAGCGACGTCATGGTGAGGCCCATGGACTCGAGCGTCGCGTCCAAGGTGGCGACATGGGTGACAACGCCGCCCTGGCCCAGCTTCGACAGCTTCTTGACCACGATGTGCATCACCTCCTCTTTCATCAACTGCCAGTTGAACATCGTCACCGACGTCTTGGTCCCCACCTTCAGCCCCTTCAGGCTTCGAGGCGCGGTGGCGGCGAAGTCCCGCAGGGACTCTTTGGGCGAATCCAACGTGGCACCTGGCTGGCGGCGACCATCGACGGTCCGCTCGATGACGAGTTTTCCGTCCTCGAGCCGGGCAACCCGTTCGTCGGTCACCCCGCCCATCGCCTGGGACATCGTGGTGGCCACCAGCTTGTACGGTGACGTCCCGGCATAGAACCGCCGCTCGTCGATGCGCATCTCGACCCGATTACCGCGCCCAGACACGCTCATCGTGACGTTCGTGATACCCGCCCAGGCGCCCGGCTCATCTCCTTTCGCAGGTCGCCACGTCATCGTCGCGTGCCCGACCTTGCTCCCGGCCATGTAGACCCCGTACCAATGCTCCATGGGCGGCCCGGTGAGCGTCTCGAGCCCCGCATCAACCGCCTTGCCGGCGAGACGTTTGGCCGCGACTCGTTCGACCTGAGCCGCCACCGACGGCGACGCCGTGCCCCGCTCAGAGCTCGCCACCGCGGGCGCGCCAGACACCGGCGTGCCGCTTCGCGCCGGCGGCGTCACTGCCGTGCGCGTGGAGTGAGCGGGAGCGGTGGCGCTCTGCTTGCACGCGGGAGCCAGAGCCAGGAGCCCTATGAACAGGCCAAGAGATGCTCGCATGTGTCGGCGCATTGTCACCAGCTCCTCTGAACGCTCCGCCGTCTTGTACCATTCCAGTCGAGCCGCACACGACCGAGAGCATCAAGAGGTCTGTTGTCGCGAGGGCGAGAGTACCACGGATGCCTTGCCCGGCATGTCGTGCCCGACCCCGAGGCGCGCGTGTGGGCCTGGGCGGTGATGAGCCACCGCCCCCGAGGGCCATCCTGGAGGCGCCCCGCCGCGGCGCGTTGGCGCCTCTGGCCGACTTTCCGCGCCAGATTGAACCATCCCGACCACGTCGGCGTTAAGGGCGGTGTAGGCGGGCTAAAAGCCGGTTGTGCCGGTTCTATGCGTGTGCCATAGTCCCGCGACTTTAAAGGCAGAGGCCAGCTCATACGGTCTTGCAAACAGCAGCTGTGGGCCGAAAACAACCTCTCGAGCATCCGACACCGTTGGAGGAAGAAGCATGAATCTAAGGCTCGCCGTCGCTCTGTTGAGCGTCGCAGCGATTTCCGTCGTTGGCGCTTGCGATAAGGGTGGAAAACCCACCGGTCGCCAAGTTGCCCCCGCACAGCCCCCCGCCCCGTCGACCGCCAACACTGGCGCCGTCGCCAAGGCCACCCCCACCAAAGCGGCTGCGCCAGGCACCGCTGCTCCCGTACGCCCAGCGCCGGCAGCGAGGCCGGCCCCGGCGCGGAAGCTTCCAGCAGCTGCTGCTGCCAACAAGGCTGCAAAGCGACCGCGCCGTCCAGCCCCGGTAGCCAGAGGCACCAAGGCGACCCCCGCTCAGACGGCTGCAGCAGCGAAGATCCCGGTCCCAGCGAAGGGCGGAAAGAACCCCCGGGTCGAGATCCTGGAGTGGTCGGACTTCCAATGCCCTTTCTGTTCGCGCGTCAACCCGACCATGAAGAAGATCATGGATACTTACGGGCAAGACGTCTCGATCAAGTTCCTGCACAACGCGCTGCCCTTTCACAAGGACGCCCGCCCCGCCGCCATTGCCGCGGCCGCCGCTGATCGTCAGGGCAAGTTCTGGCCCATGCACGACAAGCTCTTCGCCAACATGAAGGCGCTCAAGACCCACAACCTCGAGGCTTACGCCAAGGAGTTGGGGCTCAACATGGCGAAGTTCAAAAAGGACATGCAAGACCCCGTCTTGGGCGCGCTCGCGGACCGGCAGCAGGCCATCGCGCAAGCCGTCGGCGCCCGGGGTACCCCCGGCTTCTTCGTCAACGGCAAGAGCCTCCGCGGCGCGCAGCCGTTCGACAAGTTCAAGGCCGTCATCGATCAAGAGATCAAGGCGTCGCAGGACGCCAAAAAGCGCGGCAAGCGCTGGATCGCCGAGCGTCTCAAGGCCAACAACGCGCCACTGCACAGCTACATCTACGGCGGGAAGAACCCGCCGGCGGTGCCCGCCAAGGCCAAGGGCAACAACAAGCGCAAGCCGCGCCCGGTAGACAAGACCGTCTACAAAGTGACCTACGACCCCGCGAAAGACGCGATGAAGGGCGACCACCGCAAGGCGCTCGTCACGTTGGTCGAGTTCAGTGACTTCCAGTGCCCCTTCTGCACCCGCCTCAACCCGTCCCTCGACAAGGTCATGGAGACGTACGGCGACAAGGTCGCCGTGGTGTTCAAGCACAACCCCCTGCCCTTCCACAAGGACGCTCCGGCGGCATCGCTCGCCGCTCTCTGCGCCAAAGACTTCGGCAAGTTCTGGCCCATGCACGACAAGCTCTTCGCCAACATGAAGGCGCTCAAGGTGGACAACCTGAAGAGCTACGCTGCCGAAATTCTCGGATCGAAAGCGGGCGCCTGGCAGAAGTGCTTCGACAGCGGAAAGTACAAGGCGCAGATCGCAGGTGACCAGGATCTGGCCGGAAAGGTGACGGCCCGCGGTACCCCGAACACCTTCGTCAACGGCCGCAAGATGACTGGTGCGAAGCCCTTCGCGGAGTTCAAGACCATCATCGACGAGGAGATGAAGAAGGCCGAAGCGTTGGTCAAGAAGGGCACGCCGGTGGCCAAGGTCTATGCCGAGATCATCAAGAACGGCAAAGTCTTTGAGCCGCTCGACGCCAAGGTGAACAACTTCACCTTCACGGCGGACTCCTCGACCTTCGGCAACCCGAAGACCGCCAAGGTCGTGGTCACCGAGTTCAGCGACTTCCAGTGCCCGTACTGCAGCCGCCTCGGCAAGCCGCTCAAGGCGCTCAAGGCGCAATACGGCGACGACCTGGCGGTGGTCTTCAAGCACTTCCCGCTGTCCTTCCACAAGGACGCGATGCCCGCCTCGCAGGCGTCACTCTGCGCTCAGGACCAGGGTAAGTTCTGGGAGATGCACGACCACATCTTCGCCAACCAGAAAGCCCTCAAGGGCATCCAGACCTCGACGCTGGTCGAGTGGGCGACCGCAGCGGGCGTCAAAAATAGCGCGAAGTTCAAAAAGTGTCTCGAGAGCGGCGCCAAAAAGGCGCAGGTCGAGGCCGAGATGGCCGAGGGCCGCAAGTCCGGTGTCCGTGGTACCCCGTCGGTGTACATCAACGGGCGTAAGTTCACCTCGCCCAGCGGGTACAACGTTAACGCCTTCAAGAGCGTCATCGACAAGTACATCCTGAAGAAGAAGTAGTCACCTTCACGGTGTAGACCCCCAAGCGGGCCGCTCCTAATCAGGGGCGGCCCGTTTTCTTTTCCTGGTGGCTCGCTGTCGCGCTCGCGTCGTCGCGCCGCTGAAGACGTTCCGGCGATCTGAGGCCCCCAGCTGCCGCCGTGGACGGCGCGAGCGGCTGAAACGAGTACGCCGAGCGCCAGCTGCTTCCACCCAAGCCTTTGGAGGATGCATACTCCCGCCTTATGAGTACCGACGATTCACGATGGATGCCTCCCGATGACGCCGGCATCGACACCCTCGCGGTGCACGCCGGCACCCGCGACGAGCAGCCGGAGGGCGCCGTGACGGTGCCCATCTACCAGTCCAGCACCTACACATTCCGGGACACCGCAGAGCTTCGGGCGCACTTCGCCGGCGAGCCTCACCGCATGGAATATGGCCGCTACGGCAACCCCACCCAGCGCGCCTGCGAACGGAAGCTGGCCGCTCTCGAAGGCGCGGGCGGGGCGTTGCTGTTCGGTTCGGGCATGGCCGCCATCACGACCACCCTCATGGCGCTGGTGCGCCAAGGCCAGCACGTCATCCTGGCGGGCGATTGCTATCGGCGGACGCGCCAGTTCTGTCAGTCAGTGCTCGGGAGGTTCGGGGTGCAGAGCACCCTTACGGACAACAACGACCTGCAGGCCATCGAGTCAGCCCTTCAGAAGAACACTCGGGTCATCATCACCGAGTCGCCCACCAACCCCTACCTGAACTGCGTCGACGTGGCGGCGCTCGAGGCGCTGAGGGCGCGCGTGGCAGCGCGATTCAAGATCCTCATCGACGCCACCTTCGCGACTCCTATCAACCTGCGCCCCCTCGCCCTGGGGGCCGACCTCGTGGTTCACTCGGCGACGAAATATCTGGGCGGGCACAACGACCTGCTCGCCGGTGTAGTCGCCGGCCCAGCTCCGATGATCGACGCGATACGCGACCTCCAGGGCGTCCTGGGGGGCGTCATCGATCCTCACGCCGCGTACCTCTTGCTTCGGGGCCTGAAGACCCTGCCGCTGCGCGTGCGCCGGCAAAACGAGTCCGCGCTCGCGCTGGCACGCACCCTGTCGGCGCGGCCCGAGGTCGATCGCGTCTATTACCCTGGGCTTCCATCGCACCCGAGCCACGCCATCGCTCGCGAGACCATGAGCGGCTTCGGTGGCGTGGTCTCGTTCACCCTCAAGGCGGACCTCGAGGGCACCTCGCGCTTCATAGATGCGACTCGGATCTTCGGGATCGGGCCGTCACTTGGTGGCGTCGAGTCGTTGATCGAGCAGGTCGCGGTGATGAGCTACGTGGAGCTGTCGACCGAACAACGACAAGCGATCGGGATCTCCGATAGCCTGGTCCGCATGGCCGTAGGGCTCGAGAGCGTCGAGGACCTGGAGCGAGACCTGCTGGACGCTCTCGGGGCCGTCTAACCCGG
>JAAZYN010000220.1 GCA_014239625.1 Myxococcales bacterium
TACCTCGACGGTGACAACGACGGCTTCGGGTTCGCTGAGACGAGCCAGCAGGCGTGCACCAAGCCTGGGGGGTATGTCGCCGACAACAAGGACTGCGACGACGGCAACGGCGCGATCTACCCGGGCGCCACGGAGCTGTGCAACACCGCGGATGATGACTGCAACCCGGCCACCCTCGATGGTGCCGACGAGAGCTGGTTGAGCAACCCCTGCGACGGCGCTGACACCGACTTCTGTGCGGAGGGGAGCTACTCCTGCGTCGGTGGGGGGCAGGTGTGTGGCGACGTGACTGGCGACAGCGTCGAGGTCTGCAACGAGCAGGATGATGACTGCGACGGCTCCACCGATGAAGGGGTCACGACGACCTACTGGTTCGACGGGGACGGAGACTCCTTCGGGGACCCCGCCATCACGACCCAGGCCTGTTCGTTGCCGGCGCAGCATGCGCTGGTGCCGGGGGATTGCGACGACAGCCTGGGGGGCGTCAACCCGGACGCGAGCGACATGTGCAACGGTCTCAACGACGACTGCGATGCCTCGACGCCCGATGGCAGCGCCGAGCTGTGGTTCGGCCAGGCCTGCGATGGGGCTGACGCGGATCTGTGCGAGGAGGGCACCTTGGTGTGCGACGGCGTCAACGCGTCCACGTGCGGCGACGTGAGCGGCGACAACCTGGAGGTCTGCGACAACGTGGACAATGACTGCGACGGGATCACCGACGAGGGTGGCCTGCTCGGGACCTACTACGAGGACTTCGATCAGGACGGCTACGGCAACCCCGACGTCAGCACGCAGAACTGCGGCGCGCCCCCGGGGTTCGTCGACAACCCCGACGACTGCAACGACCTGCTCGGCTCCATCCATCCCGGCCAGCCAGACCTGTGCAACGACATCGACGAAGACTGTGACGCGACGACCCCGGACGGGTCTGGAGAGTCCTGGTTTGCCGCCCCCTGCGACGGCCTCGACAGCGATCAGTGCGAAGAGGGCGCCTGGGCCTGCGTGGCCGGCGCGCAGAGCTGCGACGACGCCACCGGCGACACGGTCGAGATCTGCAACGGTCTGGACGACGACTGCAACGGCGCGACCGACGACGGCGTGTTGCTCACCTTCTATCAGGACGGCGACTCCGATGACTTCGGCAACGCCGCTGCCGCTATCCAGGCGTGCACTCAGCCGCCCGGGTTCGTGCCCGACAACACCGATTGCAACGATGGGTCCAACCTCATCAACCCCAGCGCCGCGGAGCTGTGTAACAGCATCGACGATGACTGCGACACCGACACCGCTGACGGCGCCGACGAGGTCGCCCTCAACGCGCCCTGCGACGGCCCAGACGCCGACCTCTGCGCTGAGGGGACCCGCATCTGCAATGGCGGCTCGATGGCGTGCACGGACGCCACGGGCGACGCCATCGAGCTCTGCAACGGGTTGGACGACGACTGTGACGGTCAGACCGACGAGGGGTTGCTGCTGACCTTCTACGCGGATGTCGACGAGGACACGTATGGGGACGCGCAGAGCACGATGGATGCGTGCGAAGCCCCCGAAGGCTATGTCGCGGACAAGACGGACTGCGATGACGCGACGGGGACCACTCATCCGAACGCCGTGGAGGTGTGCAACGCGGTCGACGATGACTGTGATCCGGCCACCAGCGACGGGTCCGGCGAGAGCTGGTACGACGCGCCGTGTGATGGCCTCGACGCAGACCTCTGCCTGGAGGGGCAGCTCAAGTGCGACGGGACCGGCCAGTCCTGCAGCGACGCGACGAGCGACAATGTGGAGCTGTGCGACGGCATCGACAACGACTGCGACGGCGAGATCGATGAAGGCGGGGTGGTGCAGACGTTCTACGCCGACACCGACGGCGACCTCTATGGTGACCCCAACAACGTCCTCACGGCGTGCGTCGCGCCGCCGGGTTACGTCGCTGACGACAGCGACTGTAACGATCAAATGGCGAGCATCAACCCAGCCGGCAAAGAGGTGTGCAACGGGATCGACGACGACTGCGAGCCGGCCACCATCGATGGCAGCGCCGGGAGCTGCGACGACGGCAACAGCTGCACCGTCGATCTCTGCGACGTGGACGCGGGCGCTTGCGACAACACCTGGACCGAGGGGTGCTGCAACGAGGACGCCGATTGCGCCGACCCGGGAGCGTGCGCAACCGGGCTGTGCATCGCAGGGAGCTGCGTCGCGCAGCCGGACTGCCTGGCCCTGGAGGTCTGCGTCTTCGACTCCTGCGCCTCGGCGTGCGACCCCATCAAGGAGCCGACCAAGTGCAGCGACTCCGGCGACGTGCTGTTCAGGTGTCTGAGCGACGCGTCCACCGGTGAGAGCGGCTGGGTGCCCACCGATTGTGGCGGCACGGACCTGTGCGCGTTCAACGAGGTCGCCGACAAGTTCGAGTGCTGCACGCCGGACTGCACCGATCGTGAGTGTGGCTCGCCCAGCGAGTGCATGGTGCCGTGTGGCACGTGTGAGGACGGGTGGGCGTGCGCCGGGCCCAACGAGCCGTTGGCCGTGGCGGGGACCGATCCGGACGCCTTCACCTGTGTCCCGGGCTGCTCTAGTGTGGCCGACGCGGTCGATCCCGCCGACCAGGACTGGGGCGTGACCCCGCCCGAGTGCGGGGACTCCCTGCCCGGCACCGAGAGCCTGGCTCAGTGCGGCGGCTGCAGTGGCTTCGCGGCATGTTACGAGGGCGAGTGCAAGACCGCCTGCGACGACGCCCAGGTCACCCCCGAGGGCCGCTGCTCAGGGCCGTTGGCGCAGTGGTGCGAGAGCGGTTCACCGCAGGAGATCGATTGCGCATCGGAGGGCAGCTATTGCTGCGCGTCCGATGACCCGCTGAACGACACCGGCCATGCGGCGTGCTGCAGCTGCGCCACGGAGTGCTCAGACAAGGGCTGGGAGTGTGGCGTGAACTCCTGTGGCGATCCCTGCAGCACTGTCGGTGATGACGGTTGTCCGCAGGGCTTCGATTGCCAAGGCCACTCGTGTGTGTGCACCACGCCCGCGCTCTGTGACCAGCCCTCGGGGCCGGATGCGTCCGCGGAGGACCCAGGCGACCACAGCGGGATGCAGGTGGAGGGCGGCTTCGACACCCACAGCGCGGAGGCGGGAATGGGGACCAATGGTTCTGGCGCGGGTGAAGCCGGCTGCGACGACTGCAGCGGCACCGGCGGGCGGGGTGGTCCGTGGTCGGTAGCGCTGATGGGGGTGGTCTTGATCGCCCTCAGACGCCGCCGCGGTTGAGCGGGCGCCCCCATGGCGCGGGCACGTACGTCGACCCCGCCGCAGGGGGGGCCGACGTAGGACTGGCGGCGGGGTATTTCGAGGAGGCCCAACGCAGAGCTGGCCCGAGAGAGGCCCGGAGAGCGTTACGGGACTTTCCACGCGGGACATTAAACCGAAACGGACTTCAGGCCGTCCGAAACGAGGTCATTGTATAGCGCCCGTTGCACACTGGCGGCGTGACGAGCATGTTGCCAGTCTGGCGCCACGCTGATGAGCGTGGCCGTCGGGGGAGCGGTGGGTCCTGGTTGCGCATCCTTTTGATCGTTGAGGTAGCTCATGAAACCACGAGTTTGGCTGTTGGCGAGTCTGTTCACGACGACCCTGTGGGTCTTCAATACGCCTGATGCGGCGGCATCGTTTATCGCGGGGTGCACCCTCGACGTCGAGATTGAGGAGGTCATCAAACGTTCGATCGCGAAGGCGCCGGCGCCGAGCATCCTGGAGGCGCGATTCAAAGTCCTGCGGGTGGTCGACGGAGGAGGTCACGCTCCGAACATGTGCGCTCGTTACCCGTCCAAGCCTCCGTTTCAAGAGCGTCTCTCGGCGCGAGATGGGGCGCTCATCGAGGGAGTCACCAAAGGCTCGCGGATCCTCGTCGCATTCACCAAGAGCGATGGGCTCGCGCGACAACCGGGTGGCGACGTCAGGCACGTCACAGGGGCGAGTTGGCGCGTCGTAGCGCCGGTCCCTGGCCCGCTGATGTTCGGTTTTCGGCCCTCTGACGGCAAGCTGCTCCACTGGAATCGACGCGCTCCACGCGGTTGCTGCGTGAATCCCGCCGCGGGCTGGTGGTGTGACAAGGGTGACAAGCGCATGGACCCTGCGACCGCGAAGCTCCCGCCACGCCACTGGGTGATGTCGTCGTGGACGCCCAAGGGCGTTCGGTCGGGCAAACCCGTCACCCGTGCACCAAAGGCCGATCGGCAGCTGACCTGGAAAGACCTGAAAGCCTTCGGGCGGGGTTTTGTGCCCTTGGAGGTCCTTTCACGCGGGGGCGGTCAGTGGTTCCATTTGAAAGGGCTTCTACGGGGTCAGTCCATGCGGCTGTCTGCGCAGGGTGGGCGCGTCGAGGTCGCGTTGGAAAGGTCCCACCGGACGCGCGACGATCGGGGGCGTTGGCGGACAAAGACAGACCGACACGTCCTCGGCCACGTGACCGCTCCAAAGTCCGCAGTGGCAGCGGTCAAAGCGCTGCCTGGAGGCGGGGGCGATGTGCTCCCTAAAGCGCATCAGGTGAGTCTGATCGAGCGAAACGGCAAACAGTATGTTCTCGTCGCCTTCGCTCTACTCAGGGATGGCGCGTGTACGGAGGGCCGCATGCATTTTTTCACGGCACCCGTGCCGACGAAGTGGATGCGCTAGCCCCCATTTCTCACCAACCTCTGGCTCATGCTTGGGATCCTCGGCGCTTTCGCGGCGTGCTCCCTCCAGCCGCTTTGCAGTATGCCCGATACACCTTCAGCGGCTTCCGGTCCGCGCCACCGCGAAATCACTCGAGCCTCCCGGCGCGTCGCTCAGAGTCTGGTGAGACATGCGGGCTAGCCCGCATTTCTCACCAGAGTTCGAGCGAAACCGAGGAGGTTAAGGGAAGATCAGACAGTTGGGGAGGGCGCGCTTGAACTTCGTGCGGGTGGCGTTCGAGACCCCGCGGCCGAGATGGAGCGCCTTGAGCTTCTTGAGCCCGAGGAGATGCTCGAGTCCCTTGTCGGTGACCTTCGTTCCGCTCAGCGTCAGCGTAGCGAGCGCCTCGAGTTTGCCAATTGACTCGAGCGCCGCGTCGGTCAGCGGTGTGCCACCTAGCTTGAGCGTGTGGAGGTTGTGAAGGTCCACGAGCCACCGAAAGCCGCGGCCGACCAGCTTCGTTTCCGAAAGATCGAGATATCGGAGCTCTTTGAGACGCGCGAGATGCTCGAGGCCGCTATCGGTCAAGGGGGTGCCACGCACAACGAGATACGACAACCTCTCGAGGCCTGCGAGATGCTTGAGGCCCCGATCGGTGACCTTCGTGCGGGTCAGAGTGAGGTATTGAAGTCGCTTGTGTTTGGCGAGATGTTCGAGTCCGGAGTCGGTGACCTTGGTGCCACCGAGGTCGACACTCTCGAGATGCTCGAGGCCCACCAGGAGTCTGAGGCTTTGATTTGAAATGGCCGAGTCTCGCAACCCCAGGCTGGTGATCTTCTGTTGGGTCCTTAGGAGCCACTTCAGCCAGTTATTGCCCTTGGCGTGCTGGGGAACCCGCATGGTCTTCAGGCGCTTGAGTCGCACGAATGGCTCGAGGCTCGAGTCCGTTGTGCGCCACGGGAAAACAAGCTCCTGGAGTGCTTCGAGCTGCGCCAGAGGCTCGAGGTTCGCGCTCGCCATGGGCGTCCCGTACAAGTCGAGCTTTCGCAGCTTCGTGAGCTTTCCTAGATGCCTGATACCTGCGTCCGTGACCTTCGTCCCCCGCAGGTTCAGATCTTGGAGTTCGGTGAGGGCGACAAGATGTTTCAGGCCCGCATCCGTGACCTTGGTGTTACCGAGGTGGAGCTCTTGAAGCGACGCCAACCCGCTCAAGTGCTCGAGGCCTGCGTCGGTCACCCGCGTGTCGGTCAGGTGGACGGTTCGAAGTGCCTGGAGCGCTGCGAGATGCGCGAGGCCCGCGTCACTCACACTCGTGGCACGTAAAATAAGCCGCTCGAGCGCTTTGAGGCTCGCAAGATGCTGGATTGAGGTGTCCGAAATGGTGGTGTAGGAGAGATCGAGATATTCCAGCGATTGGAGTCGCGCCAGCTGCTCAAGACCACTCAGTTCGAGTGGCTTGGCGTCGGCGCTCTTTTTTTGCCTGGAGGTGCACTCGACCTTCTTCGTGTGCAGTCCAAACGCCTTCCCGCAAATTCTCACCGACTCTGCGGAGGCCACCGAAGGACTTCCGAGCACAGCACAGACGATCATGAAGCGAAGCATAACGTTCTCTGTGATTTGGATGACGATGTTCGCTCCTTCTAGTCTAGCCCGCATTTCTCACCAGACTTCGGCTGCAACCTTCGGATGGGCAGGCGC
>JAAZYN010000221.1 GCA_014239625.1 Myxococcales bacterium
GGACGGCGACCCCCAGGGGGCCCTTGAGGTTCGGGTGGGAGCGGCCCGGGCGTGCACCTCCATGGGCGCTGCCCAGGCTGCCGCCACGCTGTGGCACGAAGCGAGCGTCTTGGCGGCCAGCACCTCCCCCGCCGCGGCGCAGGCCCTGCGCTTCGCCGAGGCCCAGGCGTGGGGTGCGGCGGCCGACCACATCGTCGCCTCGAATGTCTTGGTCAGCCTCGCCGAGAACGCGTTGCTGGCGAAAGTGGACGCGCTCAACCGAAACGGCGACATGCACGGTGTGGCGGCGGCGTTCCGTCGGCTGACGGAGCTGCCGCTGGCCGAAGAGTCGGTCTCGAAATACGCCAAGATGGCCGCCGCGCACGGCGCCTCGCCGCAGGCGGGGGCGCCCGACATGCGCTGGCTCAATCGATTCCGCCTGGCGCGGAGCTACGACCGCTGGTCCGAAGAGCTCATCGAGCGGGAGTTCGGGGTGGACCTTCGCGCGGCGCTGTTGCTGTTGACGGTGCAAGCCGACTCCATCCTCGGCCGTCGCAGGGCGCTCCGGGGCCTGCTGCACACCTTCCTCGGCGCGGAGGAGCGGGTCGAGGCCACCATCAACGCGGCCGTGTTGCTGGCAGCGGCCATCGACAAGCCGATCCCGCGGCGCGCGCTGCTGAACCTGCTGCGAGACCCCTCGCCCGACGTCCGCGGGGTCGTGGTGGCGGCGTTGGGGCCCGTGTCGAGGCGCGAGGCGACGCGCGGGTTGGTGACGGCGCTGGCCGACGCGGACGCGGAGGTGGCGGCCTCGGCGCGGCGCGTGCTGCTGGACGACCCGCGCCCGGACGCCGTGCCGATGCTGTTGAGGTCTGCTCGGGCCGATGCCCCCTCGACGTCCGAGACGGCCGTCGAGTTGTTGGCGGCGCTGGGCGATGACCCGGCCGCGCTGGACGCGCTGTTCGCCATCTCACAGGGGCACCTGAGGGCATCCGTGAAGGCGGCCGTAGCCTTCGAGGCGAACTGTCCGGAACGACTCAAGCCGGTATACAGGCTCCAGATGGAGGCCGCTGGTGAGCGCTGACGTCGAGCAGCTCATCGCCGCGGGGGACCTCCGCGCCGCCGCCGACCGCCTCGCCCCGGACGATCCGGCGAGGGCCGCGGAGTTGTACCGCAGGCTGCTCGACCACGGCCGCGTGGCCGACTGTCTGGCTGCCGCTGGTGACGGGGTCGCGGCGGCCCGAGCCGCGCTGAAGGCCGGTGACGCGGCGCGGATCGCGGCGATTCACGCGCGGCTGCTGTGTGGCGCCCTGCCGGGGTTGGAGCGGGCGACTGCCGCGTACGTCTCTGGAGGGCGCGCCGACCTTGCCGCCGACGTCGCCCAGGCTCTGGGCCGCGCGCGCGACGCCGCGGCGTTCGCGTTGGAGGCGGGCGATGGCTTGCGCAGTGGACGCCTCTCCCTGTCCTGCGGCGATGTGGATCAGGCCATCGATGCGTTTCAGCGCGCCATGCCCGAGGCCGGCGTCGAGCTGGGTCGCCTGCATCTTCGGTTGGACCAGCCGCGGTCGGCTCTCGCCGCCCTCGCCCCGGTGTCCAACGACCCGGCGGCGGCGCCGCTGCTCGCCCTGGTGTATCTGCGTCTGGGCCTCACGGAGGCGGCCCGGGTCGTGGACCCGCAGCTGGGCGATGGGGTGGTCGCGCGTGCGCGTCTCGAGCGCGAGCTCGACGCCGTCGTGGACCCCACCTTCCTGGGCTCCGTGCGGGTCGACGGGGCGGAGATCGGCGGCGACGGCGCGAGCTTCGTCGGGGAGCTCGGCGCGGAGCCCTGTCTCGTGCGACTCTTCCCCACCGAGGAGGCGATCGCCCAGGCCCTGGTGGCTTTCGACCCGCCCTTGCCGGGGACGCCGCGTCTCCTGCGGCACCTGCGCGGGAGTCGGCGTCTGATAGTCACCCGTCGCGGTCTTCGATTCAGCGCCTGGCTTCGCCAGGAGGGGTCGGTCCGGGGGGTCCTCCGGGTGCTCCAGAGCTGCGCCCGAACCCTGGTCCAGGCCCATCGGCGCGCGTTGATTCACGGGCGACTGCGGCTCGACGACGTGAGGGTGCTGCCCGGCACGCTGAGCACCCTCGACGGTTGGCACCGCCGGTGGGTGGCACGACCCGCCCTGACCCAGGCCGCCGACGCCATGACCCTGGTCGCCCCGGAGGTTCAGCTGGGGCGCGAGGCGACGGCTGCTTCCGACGTGTTCTCCCTCGGTCGGCTCGCCGAGCTGCTCCTCGAGGACGTGGACGCGGGGGCCTTCACCGAGGCAGAGGCTTCGCGGCGGCCCGGGATGGACGCGGTCACGCCCTGGCTCGGGAGGCTGGCGCCCAGCGGTTTGAGGTCACTGCCGATGGACCGGCGGATGGTCGTGGCCGGTCCCGAGGTGCGCTATGAGCCCCTCGACGGTGGGTTGTTCCGGGATGTGTTGCTGGGCCGGACGGTGGAGCTGGTGCCCGAGGGGGCGGACGTGGACCCGAGGCGGATCCTCGGTGAGGCCGTCAGCCAAGGCGGCCGGCGGTGGGTGCTCGATGGAAGCGCCCCTCGGGGTGGCGGCGATCAGGAGCACCTCGCCGGGGGCTGACGGAGACCGGCGACCCCGAGCCCACCGACTGTAATGGGCATGCGTGCCGGCGGGGATCGAGCCCGATCGGATGACCTCTGTGGGTCGCCACGGCGCGCGTGGCTCCCCTGCGTCTCCGAAAACCCGTGCGAAGATCCCGATAGATCTGTTAAGCCTCCGGCCCTCATGACCGTCGACATCCCGCTCCATCCCCAACCCGATGACGTCTCGGCGGCCGCGCCCGAAGGCGGCCGGAAGGTCTACGTCCAGACGTTTGGCTGTCAGATGAACGTCAACGACAGCGATCGGATGTTCCAGGTGCTCGAGCCGCTGGGTTACAGCGCGACCGATGACGTCAAGGATGCGAGCCTCATCATCCTGAACACGTGCAGCGTGCGAGACAAGGCCGAGCAGAAGATGCTCAGCGAGTTGGGTCGTCTGGCGCGCCTCAAAGAGTACAATGACGACCTCGTGTTGAGCGTCGCTGGCTGCGTCGCTCAGCAAGAGGGCGCGGCGTTGCTGAAGAAGGTCCCCTATCTCGATCTGGTGTTCGGGCCCGACAACATCAGCGAACTTCCGCAGCTCCTCGAGCGGTTGCGCAGCGGAGACGGTCGGGTCGCGCAGACCGAGTTCTTCAAGCGTAAAGAGTACGAGTTCATCGAGGCCCAGCCCAAAGCGGAGGGCCTGCAGGGCGTCAGCGAGTACGTGACGATCATGAAGGGGTGCGACAAGGTCTGCACCTTCTGCATCGTCCCTTTCACCCGCGGCCGTGAGGTGAGCAAGCCCGAAGAGCTTGTGGTCGCCGAAGTGGAGCGGCTCGTCGCGGCCGGCGTCCGCGAGGTCACGCTCCTCGGGCAGAACGTGAACTCCTACGGCAAGGACCGCTTCGACTCGGCCCCAGGCTTCCCCGAGCTGCTGCGCCAGGTGGACGCGCTCAAGGACCGCGGGCTCCACCGCGTGCGCTTTACGACCTCGCATCCCATGGACTGCTCCGACGCGCTCATCGATTGCTTTGGCGAGCTCCAGACCCTCTGCGAGTACTTCCATCTGCCGGTGCAGAGTGGCAGCGAGCGGCTGCTGGAGTTGATGCGGCGCCACCGCACCCGGGAGCACTACATGAGCAGGGTCGATGGTCTGCGGGCGCGCTGTCCCGACATCGCGTTGTCGACCGACATCATCGTCGGTTTCCCGGGCGAGACCCGAGAGGACTTCGAGCAGACCCTGGATCTGCTGAAGACGGTCGAGTACGAATCGATTTTCGCTTTCAAGTACTCGCCACGGCCGGGGACCAAGGCGGCCGAGATGGACGACACGGTCACCACGGCTGACAAGAAGCGTCGCTTGGCGGAGGTCTTCGCTACGCAGAAACCCATCACCGAAGCTCGGATGGGTCGCTACATGGGCCGCACCGTGGAAGTGCTGGTGGAGAAGCCATCGCGCAACACCGTGAAGTCGCTCACCGACGAGTTCCAGCTGATGGGGCGCACACGAACCAACGTCATCGTGAACTTTCCGGTCCCCCCGGGAGAGTTCTGGGCCAAGCGCTGGATCGGCCAGCTGGCCCGGGTTAACGTCGAGGAAGTCAAGGCTCATAGCCTATACGGAAAGCTCGCCTAACTTCTGGAAGCCCAGCCATGTCGTCCGACGACAGCCACGTCCTGATGCGCGTAGAGGCGGTCGTGCTCGATCCCGAGAGCAAGGCGCCGGTCCTCATCCTCCGATCCATGGAAGACGCTGGGCTGTTCTTGCCTATCTTTATCGGACATCTCGAGGCGACGGCCATCGCGACGTTCATCGCAGGCATGGAGATGCCACGGCCGATGACCCATGACTTGTGCCTCAACCTGCTGGAGGAGACCGGCTGGACCCTCGAGTCGGTCACCGTCACGCGGCTCGAGGAGAGCACCTTCTACGCAGAGCTGGAGCTCACCAATCCGCCTGCCGAACCCCGCCGCGTCGACGCTCGGCCCAGCGACAGCATCGCCATCGCGTTGCGCGCTGGGGTGGACATTCGCGTCGCCCGGAGCGTGCTCGATCAGGCGGGCGGTCGGCAGAGCGAGGATGACCCCGCGGCGCCTCTGTCCACACCGCCGCCCGAGCAGGCTCCGGCCCCCATTCTCGACGGCACGACGAAGCTCGAGGACATGGACCCCGAGCTGTTCAGCAAGTACAAGATGTGACCGCTCCGCTGTACGTGCGGGCCTGGCGCGAGGCGCTGCCCTCGATGCGGGTGGACCATTCGGCATCCGTGCCGGGGGTGCGCTTCGCCGGCCTCCGCGGGCGGGTCCGGCTGTGTCTGGATAGCGACGGCCAGCGCCCGCATCCCGAATGGACCGTTCACTTCGAGATCGGCGCCCCGACGCCGATCACGGCGATCGCCTCCGCGGCCGCGCCGACGCTGGCCGACCGGGTGTTGACCGGGGACGACGAGTTCGACGCGGTGGTGGCGCTCTTCTGTGCTGACGAGTGGGAGGTCTTGATGGGCCTCACTGAAGCGGCGCGGTTGGCGCTCGGGTCACTGCTAAGGGCCGGCGCGACGATGCGAGGCGCAGTGATCTCTTTGTCTCCGAGGGTCGTCGCCTCGGTCACCCGCGCTGAGGACGCCACGGGGCTCCTGCAGCTGGCCGAGACGGCGCTGACCCAGATCTACCCCGGGGTGGCGAGCTCACGGGTCGACCGGATGTTGGCCCGGTGTCAAGTGGAGAGGGACCCCGGCGTGAAGGCTCGGCTAAACGCGGCGCTGGATCGAGCCTCCGCCAATGATCCCCGGATCGCCAGCACCATAACGTTGGGGCGTCTGATGCAACAGGTCTCCGCGGGCGGAGACCCTCGCGAGCTCCTCGCGGGACGCTATGGCGCGCTGTCACGCCGTGATCTGATCGAGTTCATCCACCACCGCACCTCGCAGGCAGCGGGACCACCAGGCTGGGGCGTGGCGTTTCTCCTCGACCTCTTCACCGTGCGCGAGGTCGCCGACGTCGCGGGTATCTGGGTCGGGCTGGGGCTCGCGGAGGCGGACCTCGATGCGCAGCAATGGTCCAAGTTGGTGGCCGCGCTGCGTTACACCACCGCGTTACGGCACGTTGGACCGCTTGTGAGCATCGCGTTGAAGCGCGCCTTTGGAGAAGCCATCGCCAACGCCGTTGAGTTTGCCGCCAGTTGGAGCGACGACTTCAGCGCGCTGGCGGTGATGCGTGACAACCCGCGGCCGGGTCTCGCGCCGTTCGTGGTCGATGAGTGTGCCGACGCGATCCAGTTCCACCACCTGCGCGACGAGGCGCTGAGCCTGGTCGCCAGGTACGGGGACTCACGGTGTGAGCCCGCTCTGTTGAGGCTCCTCGACTATCCAGAAGCCGCCATGAAGGTCCGCGTGTTGGGGATCCTGGGCGCTCTCGGCGGGCAGCGCTCACTCACGCCCATCGAGGCGATGACCAGCGGCCTGTTCCGGGCCGACGAGGTCAAGTCGGCGGCTCGCGACGCCATACGGCAGCTGCGCGAACGTGACGTTTGCTCGATGGTCGGCGGCCTGTCCGTCAGCGCCGCTCGCGCGCCGGGCGCTGGCGCGCTCACCGATGCGGACCGAGGCTCTGCGAGGGGGGCGGGCGAGGCATGACACACGGTCTCGTCCGCCGGGGATGGCCTGTGTTGGGGGGCCGAGGACGCTGAGGCGGTCCCCGCCCGGCGGATCGGGTGGCGGCTGTGCGCGAGCTCATCCCAGTGTTCGCTCGCCTGCGGCCCGCTCTTGACGGCCCTCGACGACGCTGGC
>JAAZYN010000222.1 GCA_014239625.1 Myxococcales bacterium
GGCAGAACTTCGAGGTCATCTTGAAGCAGGACGCGAGCAACTCCGCGGCCCTCGGGGGACTCAGCGAAGCGCTGGTGCGCATGCACCAGCTCAATGACGCGCAGGCGGCTCTGGACAAGTGGCTGGGCGACCGAATGGCGCTCCCCGAGGACTTCCTCGTGATGCGCGCGGCCGAATCGAACAGCAGGATCCAGGCGGGCCCTGCAGCGGACAAGCCCAGTGACGACGACGACGACTTCTGATGATGATGACGAGCTGACGCGGGAGGCGACGCTCCCGGACGAGTCACCCATCAGCAACTACAGCCTCGAGCTTGTCGCTCAGCGGGTCTCTCGACGCTACAAGGCAGCCCGCAAGGCGCTGTCGAGATCCGAACAGCGACGGGTTCGGACCGCGCTGGGTAGTGTGTATGAGGTCGCCAACTCGTCGCATTCTGGCGACGCCTGGCCGGTGCGGCGGCGAATTCGGCTGGAGCTCTCCAAAGAGCTCGAAGAGCTCGCCTTCATGTTGCTCGGGAGCACCCCATTCGTTCCGGACTTCTACGCGGATGGCAGGCTGGCGATTGTGCGCGCGTGGGAGCCGGTGCGGATTCGAGAGAGCATCGACCCGGCGTGGGTGGAGCAGCACTTCACCCGGTACGAGCAGCGCGCCGAGAGGGCCTTACGGCGGCTGAACTGGTTTCTAGAGCGGTGCGGGGTAGAGCCCGACAAGGACGAGGACGAGGAGTCTGCCCCCTGGAACCAGCCCTACCAAAAGATAGACAACTACCGCGAGCTCTTATGGGGCACCCCACGTCCGAGACGCCGGCGTCGTTGATGGCCACCAAAACAGCTCAGGGCGCGACGACAAATCCCCCCTTCTGGGGTAGCTTGCTGCGCCCGTGACACGACAGCTCCTCATCAACTGCCGCAGCGGCGAGCGCCGCGTCGCGCTCATCGAAAATGGACTCACCACCGAGCTGTTCTTCGAACGCTCTGGCAAGACGAGCGTGGTCGGCAATGTCTATCACGGCCGCGTGCTGCGCGTGCTGCCGGGCATTCAGGCGGCGTTCGTCGACGTGGGGCTGCCCCGCGCCGGGTTCTTGTTCGTTGGCGACATCACGGAGGCACGAGCGGCCTTCGCCGCCGACCGAGGCGGCGACCACGTCGAGCCCACGGCGGGGACATCGCCCCAGCATGGCGGGGCCCGCTATCCGCCCATCGGCAACTTCATCCAGCAAGGTCAAGAGCTGCTGGTCCAGGTCACCAAGGCCCCGATCGGGAGCAAAGGTGCGCGGCTCAGCACCCAGATCACGCTCCCCGGGCGGCTCGTCGTCTACGCCCCGAGAGACACCGGCGTCGGCGTCTCGAGGCGTATCACCAACGTCGCCGAGCGCGAGCGACTGCGGGCGGTGGCCGAGGAGTTCGAGCTCGAAGAAGGGGGCCTCATCGTGCGCACCGTGGGTCAGGGCGCGGACCACGCAGATCTTCGCGACGACGTGGCCTTCCTGACCGCGCTGTGGCAAGACATCCTCCGGCGCTCAGCGTCGGCGAAGCCTCCCGATCTCGTTCACCAGGACATCGACGTGACGCTGCGGTCGGTGCGTGATCTGAAGCTCGACCGGGTGCTCGTCGATAGAGAGGATGAAGCCCGGCGCATTCGCGACTTCGTGGACCGCTTCGCCCCGGATTTTGACGGCCGCATCGAGGTGTGGGCTGAGGCGGACCCACTGTTCGAGCGGTTCGGACTTGATCACGAGATACGGCGCGCCATCCGGCGACGGGTGTGGCTCCGCAGCGGCGGGACCATCATCATCGATCGCACCGAGGCGCTCACCGCCGTGGACGTCAACTCGGGCCGCAACGTTGGCTCGGGAGACTTCGAGCAGACCGTCCTCGAGATCAACCTGGAGGCCGTCAAAGAGATCGCTTATCAGCTTCGCTTCCGAGATATCGGCGGGCTGATCGTCATCGATTTCATCGACATGTCGCGCGCCGCCAACCGACGGAAGGTTCACGCAGCGTTGCTGAGCGCGCTCGCTTCGGACAAAGCGCGGACTCGGGTGTTGGAGATGTCACAGCTGGGCCTCATCGAGATGACGCGCAAGCGGGTACGCGGCAGCATCGTGCAGAGCCTCACGGAGCCGTGCTTTTACTGCGAGGGCAAGGGGTACCTGAGCTCGACGCGGGTCACCGTCACCAGCATCCTGAGCGCTCTCGAGGCCAAAGCAGCGTCGGGGGTGGCGGGTGTCCTTCACGTCACCGCCCACCCACGGATCACCGAAGCCCTGGTCGAAGAGCGACAGGACGCGCTGGCGGCCCTCGAGTCCGCTTACGCGGTGGACATACAGGTCACCGGAAACGGCGACCTCCACTTCGAGGCCTACGAAGTGACCTGAGCGCCCCGCCCTCGTCAGACTCCCGGCACACACGACGCGTCCACAGGCCGAGGGCGACGGCGCGTGAGGTCCTCCCGGCCGCCCCGGAGGGGCCTGCCGCCCGCGACCAAGGCATCACCACGTCGTCTGCCACGGACCGGACGGCGGAGACAACCCCGCTGCGGAGGCGCTTTGACGCCTCGACGCGGGACGTGACATCGACAGCACGAACCCCGAGACGCGCTGTAGACATGTGTTGACGTCGGGCGCCGCGGACCAAAAGAGTAAAATAGATACATAAAAACCCATTTCAACTCTTAACCGGAGCAGACGCCGACGCTACCTTTCCGTTGTGTCTCACCTCCGATACGGCGCCGCGTTGCTCCCGCCTGGTGGTCCTCTTCGAGGGCCTCGACGGCGCCGGTAAGACGGCGGCGGCGGCGGCGCTCCGCTCCGCCCTGGAGCCGGCGTATCGGGTCCGGGTCGAGCGCCCTACCCCCGCCGGTGGTGCGCCGTGGCTCGCGCGCTTCGTTCGGCTGCTCCCGGCCAGCGGCGAGACCGTCATCTGGGACCGGAGCTGGTATCATCGCGCCACCGTAGAGCGCGTGATGGGCTTCACCCGTGCAGCAGACGTCGAGGCGTTCTTCCAGGAGGTCCCTCACTTCGAGGATGCGCTCGCGACTCATCGCATCGCGCTGATGAAGTTCTGGCTTCACGTCGACCCGCGCACGCGTGCGCGGCGCCTCGCCGAGCGTCCACCACAGGCGCTCACCGACATCGACCGCCACACGATGGCCTTCCCGACGCTGCACCAGCGCGCCGCCGAGGAGATGTTGGCGCGCACGGACTCGCCGCGCGCTCCATGGCTGCGCCTCGACGCGTCCACACCTGCGGTTCACGCGATCATCGCCGATCTGACCTTGACCACGCTGCGATGCAGCCGAGGAGGCCCCCATGATGCATGATCACACCTCGACCATGGAGCGGTACGAGCGCCGCTGGGCGAACTTCCGACGGTTCAACGAGCAGGGTGGCAAGTTTCGTGTGGCCGTCGTCAACCGCTGCAACCTGGACTGCTTTTTCTGCCACAACGAGGCCATGGCCAATCCACGCGGAGCGACAGACTCCGGCGTCCCCGCCGGTCGCCGCCTGAGTGACGAAGAGCTGCTCGAGATCATCAACACCTATACAGCCATGGGTGGCTGGCAGGTGAACCTCACCGGGGGGGAGCCGCTGGCGCACCCGGACCTCGCCGGCTTCATCGGGCGCATCGACAAGCACGGCTCCCGCCTCGCGTTGAACACCAACGCCGTCCTCGCGCGGCGCTTGCTGGCGCGTCCACGTATTGAGGCGATCGATGACATCCTGGCCAGCCTGCACACCACCAACGAAGCTACGTTCCGCGACAAGCTCGGTGGTCGCAGCGTGGGTAAGGTCATCGACAACATCGTGGCTCTGTCGCGCCATGGCTATCGCGTCGAGCTCAACTATTCGCTTGGTCCCTATAACCGTGACGCCTTCGCCGACGTCCTCGACTTCGCGTTGGAGCACGGGATCGCCGTCAAGGCTATCGCGCTGGTCCGGCCGACGGTCGCCGACGGCTTCTACGGCGGTGAATGGGTGGACCCCACGTGGCTGTCAAAGCTGCTCGCCGGTGTTGGCGCCCAGGAGGTGGAGACGCGGAACACGCTGGGCGGCAGCACCACCACCTGGGACATCGACGGCGTGACGGTGAAGGTCAAGAACATCGCGCGTGGTCGCTTGTCCACGGACTTCTGCCGCGGCTGCCAGCTGGCAGACACCTGCGGCGAGGGGATCTATGGCGTCCGGGTGGGCGTCGATGGGATCTGGAAGCCATGTCTACTGCGCAAAGAGCGTTTTTGCGCCGTCGAGGCCACGGACTACCGCGGCCAGATCCTCGATATCATTGACGCCATGATCGGCCGCTGGTCCAACGCCAGGTTCGTGACCGGCGCGCCTACCTGAAGGTCTCTGCTTCTGGCGACGCGGACAAGCGCAACGTCTCATGGGCCTCAGCGGTCAGCTCGAAGCCGCCGAGCAGCCCGCGGTGCGCGTCGAACCCGTCCACAGTGTCTCTGTCCACGGCCTGCATGGTCGGCCCGGCCAGGTCGGTGGGTAACGCGAAGCCAAGCTCCTCGGGCATCTTCGGGACCTCATAGGTGCCTCCAGCCGCAGCGACGATCATCGCCCAGTCGATGCTGACCTCTCCGAAGACAGCCAAGCTCAACCTGACGGCGTCGGCGCCGTCGACGGCATCGCTCGTGACGGTGCCGCCGGAGAGCGAAGGTGATCCGACCGGCGCGAGGAAGTCGGTGTCAAAAGACAAGGTCGAGCCATTCATCGCCGCGCTGACGGGACCACTCCAGCCTCGGGACTCGTACGGTCCAGACACGGTGATCTCCACCGTCGTCTGCTGAACCCCATTCAATGACAACAGGTGGGCGTCAACCATTGTCGGGCCGCTCTGATTGAGCCACGAGTTGGCGTAGCGATAGCGCTGTCCATCTACCCACGCGCTGAGCGTGATCTCATCATAGTAGAGCATGGCGGGGGCGTCGATGAGGGTCAGCACCGCGTCCGGCGCACCCACCACGGTCCAGGCGGGAAGATCCAGGGTGCCCGACGACGCGTTGAAGCTGGTCGCGTCGAAGCTGTATCCGACGACCTTCTGAGAGTTGTAGTCCACGGCGGTAGCCAGCGCACCCGCGACCTGGTCCAGATCGTGGACCGCGATGGCCCCATTGACGCTGACGTAGCTCGGGTAGCCCCCCGCCGAGGTCAGGTATAGATAGGAGGTCTCCAGCTCGACAGGCTGCTGCGACGGCATGTTGACCGAGATAAAGCTCGGCTCGGACCACCCGAAGCTCGGGGGGCTGGGAAAGTTCAGGTCATCGCCGGGTTCCACGCCTGAGATCGTGCGCGCGTAGAGCACGTTGCCGTCTTCGACGGCCGTGACGAACGCGCCCGTAGGTACGAGCGGCTCAGTCACGCCAACGCCAGCGGGGACGTGCGTGATGAGGCTCCCGTCGGGGTTGTTCCACACCAGCCAGGCCGTTGCCCCCACGCTGCCCGTGAAATGAGCCGTGACCGACCCCACCACAGAGGTGCTCGTGGCCGAGCAGGGCGATGCGTTTCCGACCACATCAGCTGCGGTCGCGACCACGCTCACGGCGACGTCCGCGGCTACGGTCACCTCCCCGGCGAAGACGCCCGTGGCGTCGGTCACCGCCGTGCCCAGCGGCGAGCCGGCACAGTCGCCGGCGTAGAAGGTGACGACGCTGCCCACCTCGGACGCCCCTTCTACGACCGCGCTCACGGTGGGGAGCGCGCCGTCGAACCCGCTCGGGGTGTGCCCCGAAATCGACGGGGCAGGCGGGACCTCGGTGTCCAGCGTGACCGTGCCAGCGAACACGCACTCCGACGCGTTGCCAGCGGCGTCGACCGCCCGCAGAGACACGTCCCAGTCCCCATCACCGGGCAGGGTCACATCGATCGTGAAGGCGGCGTCGGCAGCTACCGTCGATGCGGGCGCTCCGCTGCAGTCGGCGCTCGAGAACACCGAGACGTCCACCGCCTCCGCCACCTCGCCGCCGATCGCCAAGGCGTTGGAGGACAACAGCGTCCCCGGCGAAAACGAGACGCTGGTCGGGGCAGCCGGGGGCGCCTCGTCGTGGGTAAACGTCAACAGCTCCGCACACGGCGACGCGTTACCCCCAGGGTCGGTGACCAGCGCCGTCACGGTGGTGGTCGCGTGGCGCGGCATCTCCAGGATCGCGGTGAACGAGCCGTCGGTCGCCGCCACCGTGTTGTAGATGGGCAGCCCGTCACAGGCCGCGACCGACCAGATCAGGACCTGCGCGCCGGCCTCGGCGATGCCACTGAGGCTCAGCGTAGGGCTGGCCGATGGGGACGCGGGGAGGCTCTCGGTCAACACGGCCGCGGCCGGTGGCTGCCCGTCA